>VAXS01000187.1 GCA_005883255.1 Actinomycetota bacterium
AGCGAGACGTCGGTGCGCGAGAACTCGGGGTTGATCTCGTCCATCTCCTTGAGCTGGTCGTAGGGGACGTTGGCCTCGGCCAGCAGCACGTTCATGTGGCCGGGCATGCGGCCCGCCACCGGGTGGATCGCGTACTTGACCTCGATGCCCCGCTCCTCCAGCTCCTTGGCCAGCTCCTGCACCGCGTGCTGGGCCTGGGCCACCGCCATCCCGTATCCGGGGACGATCACCACCTGGCGCGCGTACGAGAGCTGGATCGCCGCGTCGGCCGCGCTGGTCGACCTCACGCTGCGGCCGTCCAGCTCCGCCGCGCCCGGCGCGCCCGCCACCGGCGCCCCGCCGCCGAAGCCGCCCGCGACGATGTTGGGGATCGAGCGGTTCATCGCGTCGGCCATGAGCTTGGTGAGGATCGAGCCCGAGGCGCCCACCAGCATCCCGGCCACGATCATCGCGGTGTTGTTCAGCGCGATCCCGGCCGCCGCCGCGCTCAGGCCGGTGAAGGCGTTGAGCAGCGAGATCACCACCGGCATGTCGGCGCCGCCGATCGGCAGCACCACGAAGTTGCCCAGCAGCGCGGCGGCGATCAGCACGCCCACGATCAGGCCCTGGCTGTGGCCGCCGGCCAGGATCGCCGCCCCCAGCCCCACCGCCGCCGCCAGCAGCACGCCGTTGACCAGCTGCTGGGCGCGGCCCAGCGTGATCGGCCGTCCGGGCAGGAGCTCCTGGAGCTTCCCGAAGGCGATGTTCGATCCCCAGAACGAGACCGATCCCACGATCGCGCCGAACAGCGAGAACATCGCCACGTACAGCGGGTCGGACGCGTAGCCGCCGCTGTTGCGGAACTCCACCCAGGAGATGAGCGCCACCGCGCCGCCGCCCACGCCGTTGAACAGCGCCACCATCTGCGGCATCGCGGTCATCTTCACGTTGCGGGCCGCGGGCACGCCCACCAGCGTGCCGATCACGATCCCGGCGGCGATCAGGCCCCAGTTCCCCATCCCCTTGGTCAGGAGCGTGGCCGCGATCGCGATCGCCATCCCCACCGCGGCGAGCAGGTTCCCGCGCACCGCGGTGCGCGGATGGCGCAGCCGGACCAGGCCGTAGATGAACAGCGCGAAGGCGACGATGTAGCAGGCCCGGATGAAGTTCCCGTCCTGCAGGAAGGTGGCGCTCGGCGTCATTCCTTCCCGTCGCGCTCCGCGTCCTCGCCCGGCCGGCCCTTGAACATCTCCAGCATCCGGTCCGTGACCAGGAAGCCGCCCACCACGTTGATCGTCCCGAAGGTGATGGCGATGACCAGCAGGACCTTGTTGAGCACGCCGTGCCCGGACAGGCCCAGGACCAGCAGGCCGCCCAGGATCACGATCCCGTGGATGGCGTTGGTCCCCGACATCAGCGGGGTGTGCAGCGTGTTCGGCACCTTGGAGATCACCACGAACCCCACGAAGCCGGCGAGCACCAGGATGGCCAGGTTGGTGACCAGCATCAGGCGGCCACCCCCGCCGCCTTGCGCGCGCCCTCGTGCACGATCTCCCCGTCGCGGGTGACGCAGGCCCCGGCCACGATCTCGTCGTCGAAGTCCAGCTCCAGCGCCCCCTGGTCGTCGGTCATGAGCTCCAACAGCGCCTGGATGTTGCGCGCGTAGAGCTGGGAGGCGTGCTCGGCCATCGTGGACGGCAGGTCGAGCGGCGCGGCGATCGTGACGTCGTGGCGGACCACGGTCTCCCCCGGCTCCGAGAGCTCGCAGTTCCCGCCGGCCTCGCCCGCCAGGTCGACCACCACGCCGCCCGGCTTCATGCGCTCGACGGCGTCGGCGGTCACCAGCCGCGGGGCCGGGCGGCCCGGGACCAGCACGGTGGTGATGACCACGTCGAACTCCGTGATGTTGTCGCTGAGCTCGCGCTGCTGGGCCGCCTTCTCCTCGTCGGTGAGCTCGCGCGCGTAGCCCCCCTCGCCCTCGGCGCCCTTGCCCGCCTCCAGCTCCAGGAAGCGCGCGCCCAGCGACTCCACCTGCTCCTTGACCGCGCTGCGCACGTCGTAGCCGGTGACCGCCGCGCCCAGGCGGCGGGCGGTGGCGAGGGCCTGCAGCCCGGCCACGCCGGCCCCCAGCACCAGGACCTTGGCCGGGCGGATGGTGCCCGCCGCGGTCATCAGCATCGGGTAGAACCGGCCGAGCAGCTGGGCGCCCACCAGCGCCGCGCGATAGCCGGCGACGTTGCTCTGCGAGGACAGCGCGTCCATGGACTGGGCGCGGGAGATGCGGGGCACGGCCTCCAGCGCGAAGGCGGTGACGCCGGCGTCGGCCAGCGCGCGGACCGTGTCGGGAGCGGTGAGGGGGCTCAGGAAGCCGATGAGCACGCTCCGGGAGCCCAGGCGGCCGATCTCCTCGGGGCTGGGCGGGGCCACCTTCACCACCACGTCGGCGCCCCAGACGTCATCCGTGTCGGCGGCGATGCGGGCGCCCGCCTCCTCGAACAGGGCGTCGGGGATGAGCGCCGCCTGGCCCGCGCCGGCCTCCACCAGCACCTCGTGGTCGCCCTGCGTGAGCTTCCGTACGACCTCGGGAACCAGGGCCACGCGCTTCTCCCGCTGCGCGGTCTCCTTCGGGACGCCGACTCTCATGAGGGCCGGGACCGTATCGAGATTCAGGTCAGCGCCGTCATGAGGACGGCCATGACACGCCCGCTCTCGTGGGCCAGCGCCAGCACCGCCAGGGAGACCGGCTCCGAGGAGGTCGAGGCCGCTCCCGACGAGCGCCTTGTGCTCTTGGCGGCCGCGGCCGCCGCCGCCGCGGCGCTGGCCCGCCGGCCCGCGCGCGGCACCGCGGCGATCGGCAGCGGGCGCCGCTGCAGGGCGGCCAGCGCCTGGCCCGTGACCCACACCGGGGTCTGGCCGCTGGTGCGCGAGTAGCGGACGCTCCCGTCGGGCGCGATCAGGCTGCGCAGGAAGCCCAGCGGAGAGCGAGACCCGGAGCGCCGGACCGTGTCGGGGTTGCGGCCGGCGGCCACCAGCGCCTGGACGGCGTAGGCGGTGGACTGCGCGTTGGAGCCGTCGCCCGGGGTGAGGGGGAAGCCTCCGTCGGCGTTCTGCTCGCGCCGCAGGAAGGCGACGGCCCGGGTCACCGTCCGGGAGCTGCGGGCACCCGCCGCCACGAGGCCCTCGATGGCCACGGCCGTGTCGTCCACGCCGCTCTGCCCGCCCCGCCCGAACGTGTTGAAGCCGCCGTCGCGGTTCTGCTGCGAGCCCACCCAGGTCCGCGTCCGCCGGACGGCGCTCGCCGACGCCGACATCCCCCCCGCGTGGTAGGCCAGCTCGGCGAACGCGCTCAGGACGACGCCGCCGGCGAACGAGCCGTCCGAGCGCTCCCGCCGGCGCAGCTGCGCGACCAGGTCGCGTCCCGCGAAGCGACGGGGCGAGACGCCGGCGGCCCCCAGCAGGACGATCGTCCGCTCCAACTCGCCGGTGTCGTTGAGCTGCCCGGCGTGGGCCCGGACGTAGTCGATGGCCGAGTGCCCTCCCCGGCGGACGTCGAGCGGGTTGCGGCCGGCGGCGGCGAGTCCCAGGCCGGCCCAGCCGGTGAACAGCTGGGACGAGCCCTGGCCGGGGGCGGCGCCCCAGCCGCCGTCCGCGTTCTGGGCGCGCGCGAGGTAGCCGGTGGGGCTGGCGGCCAGGGCGGGCGCGGCGGCCAGGGCCAGCAGCGGCAGCGCCAGGGTGGTCCCGGCGGCGACCGGGCGCCAGGTCACCTCGAAACGGGCCCGGAAGCGGCGCAGCATGCGCAGGATCGCGGGACCGAAGGCGAGCGCGAACAGCACGTTGCCGGTGGCGTGGGCCACGTCGAAGGGGAACGCGGCGGCGGTGATCCCCGCGAAGCTGCCGCTGGAGGCGTCGGTGTACGTGAGGAGCGTGGAGAGGTTCATGATCGCGCCGAAGCCGAAGCCGGCCACGGCGCCCGCGGTCGCCAGGGAGAGGCGGCCGAGCCGCGCCCCCGCCAGCCGGCCCAGCAGCCCGCCGCCCACTCCCACCGCGCCCCAGGCCAGCATCTGGAACGGCGTCCAGGGGCCCTGGCCGAAGAACACGTTCGAGGCCAGCGCCGCCAGCGCGCCCACGGCGAAGCCGGGCGCGCCTCCCAGCGCGGCGCCGGAGATGAGGACGATGTCCGTGGTGGGCTTGACGTTCGGGAGCGGCGCGAACGCGATCCGCCCCAGCGCGGCCAGCGCCGCCATGGCGGCGACCAGCGCCACCACGCGCGCCGGCGGACGGCTGCGCTCGTACCACGCGAACCCCACCGCGAGGACGGCGCCGACGAGGAGCAGCGAGGCGAGCGGCCAGGTCACGGGAGCACCTCCAGGGTCGAAGCTTCTGCACGCGCCGCCGCGAGGAGGGCGGCGCCGGCGGCGGGGTCGAGCGCCTGGCCCGCGCCGCCCAGGATCCGGGCGGTCTCGGTGGCGAAGTGCCAGCCGCCGGCCAGGACCTCGCCGGCGGGCCCGTCGGCCACCGCCTCCCCGTCGCCCAGGAGCACGACCCGGTCGGCCGCGGCGGCGGCCAGCTCGGGATCGTGCGTGGCGACCAGCACCGCGGTTCCGCCGGCGGCCACCTCGCCCAGCACGGATGCCAGCCGGGCGCGGTGGGCGCGGTCCATTCCCCGTGTGGGCTCGTCCAGGCACAGCGTCGCCGGCCGCTCCTGGCCACCCATCACGATGGCCAGCGCCAGGCGCTGGCGCTCGCCGCCCGAGAGGTCGCCGGGGTGACGCTCGGCCAGGTCCTGGAGGCCCGCGGCGCCGAGGTCGGCCGGGTCCAGCTCGTCGGCCACGCGCTCGTGCACCAGGTAGTCGCCGGGGGTCTGGAGCAGCAACGCCACCCTCCCGCCGGCTCGAATGCGCCCCCGGGTGGGCTCGAGCAGGCCGGCGGCCAGCCGCAGCAGCGTGGACTTGCCCGCGCCGTTGCGGCCCATGAGCGCCACCCGTTCGCCGGGCGCCAGCCGCAGGTCGACGCCCCGCAGCGCCGCCCGTCCCCGCGGCCACTCGAACCACACGCGCTCGAGGTGCAGCGCCGGAGCGGGGGCGGAGCGGCGGCGCAGCCGCAGGCGCGAAAGGCGACCGTCGGGGGTGCTCGGCTCCGGCTCGTCGGGCGCGCCGGGCAGCAGCCCCTGGGCGCGCAGCGCCGCGCGAGCCTCCTTCACGCCGGTGGGCGGCGGGCGCAGGCCCGCGCGCGCGAACAGCTGGGCGCCCGGCGTCTGCAGCGCAGGCGCCGCCACCGCGGCCCACTCCAGGAACTCGCGCGGCGGCGCGTCGCAGGCGACGGTCCCGCCGGCCAGCGCGACCACGCGATCGGCCGCCGCCAGGCAGCGCTCGAGGCGATGCTCGGCCAGCAGGATGGCGGTCCCCCACTCCTCGTTGAGCCGGCGCAGGAGCCAGATGAGCTCGTCGCCCGCCACCGGGTCGAGCTGCGAGGTGGGCTCGTCGAGCGCCAGGAGGCGCGGGCGCGGCGCCAGCGCGGCGGCCAGCGCGACGCGCTGCAGCTCGCCGCCGGAGAGCTCGTGGGTGGGGCGGTCCAGCAGCTGGGCGATCCCCAGCGCCAGCGCCGCCTCCTCCACGCCCCGCGCCACCGCTCCCGTCCCGTCGCCGCGGTTCTCCAGCGGCAGGGCGATCTCCGCTCGCACCGTCCCCATGAGCACCTGGGTCTCGGGCTCCTGCAGGACGGTCCCGCACACGCCGGCCAGCGCGGCCGGACCGTGCTCGCGGGTGTCCATCCCGCCCACCTCCACGCGCCCGGCGACGTCCCCTCCGTGGAAGTGCGGGACCAGTCCGCAGGCGGCGCGCACCAGCGTGGACTTGCCGGAGCCCGACAGCCCGCACACCACCGCGAGCTCCCCGTCGGCGAGCTCCAGCTCGACGCCGCGCAGCGCCGCCCCGGCGGCGCCGGGGTAGCGGTAGGTCAGGCCCTCGATCCGCAGGGCGCTCACCGGACGACCCCCCGGCGATCGAGGAATGGCGCGAGCGCGGCCGCCAGCAGCGCGACGGCCAGCGCGCCGGCCTGGACCGGCGCGCCCAGGCTCAGCCGCGGGTAGGCCACGAAGTCGGTGGGGCCGACCGCCGCGATCGCCGCCAGCGCCACGATCGCCACCGCGGCGGCGGCGAAGGCCAGGTCGTGGCGCGACCACGGCCGGCGGCGGGGTGGCGGGCGGCGCCCCGCGCCGTAGCCGCGCAGCTCCAGGGTGGCCGCCACGTCGATCGCGCGGTCCAGCGCGCCGGCGGCGACCGCCCGCACGATCGCCCGCCGCGGCGCGGGACGACCCGGCCGGCAGCGCTGGGCGTCGGCCAGGCGCCGGGCGTCGCGAGCCAGCACGGGCACCATGCGCGTGGCCAGGGCGGCGGTCAGGGCCGAGCGGTAGGAGACGCGGCGAAACAGCCGCAGGACCTCGTCCGGGTCGACGGCGGCCGAGTACAGCGCGAAGCACTCGACCAGCAGCAGCGCCCGCAGGCCGAGGACGGCGCCGTACACGGTGGCCTCCAGCGTCACGTCGACCTGGCCGAGCACCGGGACCTCGCCCAGCCGGGCGATCACGGTCAGCCCCTCCCGGGCCGCGAGCGGGTTGACCACGATGATGAGCGCCGCCAGCGGCAGGCCGATGCGCGCGGCGCGCAGGAGCTCACGGCCCACCCCCGCCGCCGCGCCGGCGCCCGCGACGGCCACGAGCACCGCCCCCAGCACGATCGGATCGTCCACCACCAGCGCCGCCACCGCCAGCGCGCTGCAGTAGGCGGCGCCGGAGGCGGCGCGCGCGGCATGCAACGGACTGGGCCGGCGCCGGTAGATCACGGGCTCGCCTCCGGCGGGACGACGGGGAGCGGCAGCGTCAGCGACGGGCCCACGGCCAGCGCGAAGCGGTGGCTGAGCGTGCCGGCGTCGAGCGCGCGGGCGGCGGCGAGCATCCCCGCCGCGTCGGTGCCGGTCACCACCCACGTCGTCTGCTGCTCGTGCTCGCCGGTGGCGGCGATCAGCCCGGTCCCCGGCCCCAGCCGGCGCACGACCCGCCCCCGGGGGTCGAGCGCCCCGATGCTCCGGCCGCTCGCGTCCGGTCGGACGAACACGCCGCTGGCGCCCGGGCCTCCCTCGAGCCGCCGTGCAGTGGGGTCGGCCCGCAGCTGCGCCCAGGGGCCGATCAGCACGCGCAGGGTCTTGAAGCCGCCGGGCGCCGCCAGGCTGCTCTGGCCGAAGACGATCCCCGCATCCGTCAGCCTGCGCTCGGCCTCCTGGCAGGCGGCGCCGGCGCCGGGCGCGCAGGCCGCCTGCACCGGAAGACGATGCCCGTCCACGCCTGAGCGGAACGGCTCCGGGAACGCCCCCACCACCGCCGGGATGGACATCGCCGACGACCAGTCGTGGCGATCCCACCACACCCGATCGCCCGCGTGCAGGCGCGTGGACGCCGCCCCGCGCGGAGCCTCGATGCCGTTGACGTAGTAGAACCAGTCGACCTGGCCTCCCCCGCGCAGCCCGTCGATCGACTGGACGAAGCCCCCGCCGAAGCGGGTGCCCACGCGGAAGCGGCGCTCGAGGAAGCGCATGACGGTGTCGGCGCCCGGGGTCCGCGCGCTGTGCACCGTCCTGACCGTGCGGGCGCCGAAGTCGTCGCTCACCGTGAGCGAGACGCCCCGGACGCCCTTCCCCGGGCCCAGGCCGCAGCCGCTGGCGCAGGCGGCCGCGAGGGCGGCGACGACGACGAGTCGCCTCACGTCACCGTCACCTCCACCGGAAAGGCGGGGACGAGACCCGTGGCGGTCGCCGTCGCCCGGTAGCGGCCGCGGCTGGCTGGCGCCGTCAGGGTGGCACCGCCGTCGGCGCCGGTCGTCGCCGTGGCGGCCGCGAGCGTCACCTGCGCGCCCGCCACGGCCACGCCGCGACCGCGGTCGTCGTAGCCGCGCACGGTGAGCCGCACCGGCGCGCCCGCCGTCACCTGGCTGGCGGCGGTCAGCGCGAGCGTCCGCTGGCAACCGGTCGCGCCCATGCGGCAGTAGAACCACAGGACGGGCTGCCCCGCCCGGGCCCGGATCCCCGGGCTCCCGGCGCCCACCCCGGGAGCGCGCCGCCCGACCTTGTACACCCAGCCGTCGGCGCCGCGCGCCCGGTCGGGGCCGATCCGATCCACGTACAGCGACTCCGACGCCGCCGGGCTCCGCGCCGAGCAGCCGCCGAAGTCGCGGACGTGGAAGCCCGGCCCGCCGGCCCGGCGCAACGCGGCCAGCGCGGCCAGCGGCGTGCCGGCGCCCACCGCGCAGCGATGGCCGCTCGCGGGAACGGTGGTCGCGCGCGCCACCACCGTCCGCGGTCCGCCCAGGACGTGCGCCCGCCCCGCCACCATCATCGGGACGCGAGGAGCGGGCGCGACACTCGCCACCGCGCCCGCCGCCGCCCCGCCGCCCGCAAGGAAGCCGGCGAGCGCCGACGCCAGGATCGCTCGCCAGGAAGTAGGAGGCGTCGCACCGCCCGGGCCGGAACCGCTCGACGAACACGCTGTAGAACTGGCACCGCGTGCGCGACCGCAGGGTGGAGACGGAAGCGCTCCCTCGCCGCACGGGCGGGAGCAGGAACGTCCGGCGCAGGCGCAGGTACGTCGCGTAGAGGCCCGCGCTTCCCGGATCCGAGTGCCCCCGCAGGAGTCGCGGAGCCGTCCGCGTGGTGAACCGCTGCCCGTTGGCGATGCCCAGGATCCGCGCGGTGGGGAGATGGTCGACCCCGCCGGTGGCCGAGGCGCCGAAGCGCGCGGGACTCGCCGTCCCACACGTCCCGTCGTCGCCCTGGTGGACGCAGACGACCAGCGCGTTGGAGCGCACCGAGTCGGTTCGCTCCGCCTTCAGCCGCTGGTCGCCGCGGTCCGAGAGCGTCACCTGCGCGGTCCCGTCGACGCCGGTGAGCTGCCCGCCCACGCTGGCGCCGGAGATGGCCGAGCCGTCCTGGCCGTCCACCACCTTGACCGCGAACGGCTGGCCGGACTCCGCGGTCGCCGGGCCGGTGAGCTTCAGCAGGTGGGCCTTGGAGAAGTAGTCGTAGGCGAACAGGACGTCGTCCCCTGGCGCCACCTCCTGCTGGCAGCCTCCGACGTTCGAGCTCTTGTAGTTGAGCGCGTAGCCCCAGAACTGCGTGCTGTTGCTGGAGTCGGGACCGATCCGGTCGATCGTGAAGTCCTGGAAGCTGTCGAACCAGGTCCCGGCCCAGGTGAAGCCGCCGGCGATCGAGCCGTCGTCCAGCGCGGTGGTCATCGTGGGACCGGGCGTGGGATTGGCGCCGCCGTTGGTCCCGTCGCAGGCGTGCGGGCCGCTGGCGTCCTTGGTCAGGGTCTTCGCGTTGGTGGTCACCGGACCCTCGAATATCGTCGAGGAGCTTCCCTCGATCCGGAGGTTCACGGTCACCGGGCCGGCCAGCGCCGGCGCGGCGGCGGCGAGCACGGACAGGAGGAGCAACGCGATCCCCAGGATCGCGCGGCGCGGGAGATGCTGCATCAGAGCCACCCCTTTCCCCGAGGGCTTTCGGGCTTGTGGCCGGAGGCAGGTCTCCTGGCTCCCGGGCCGACCCTCCCGCGCCTTCCCGGTCCGCCGTCGGCGGCCCAGTGGCTGCACGCCTCGCGTGCGTGCGGGGGGCGTCCCCGGTAACAGTGGCGGGTCCGCGCCGGATTCTCACCGGACTTCCCTGGGCCACCGGCCTATGGACGTTCGAGATCGTATGCTGAATCCGGTATGACCGTCAATCTCACTCGCATCTACACGCGGCTGGGCGACAAGGGCGAGACCCACCTCGGGGACATGAGCCGCGTGCCCAAGACCCACCCGCGCATCGAGGCCTACGGCACGGTGGACGAGCTCAACGCGCAGGTGGGCGCGGCGCTGGCGCTGGACGCGGTGCCGGAGCGCTACCGCGAGTGGCTGCGCCGTGTCCAGAACGACCTGTTCGACGTGGGCGCGGACATCTCGGTGCCCGAGGGCGGCGAGCGCGAGCGCCTGCGCGTGCGCGCCGAGCAGACCGAGTGGCTGGAGCAGGCCTGCGACGAGGTCAACGCCACGCTGCCGTCGCTGAAGTCGTTCGTCCTGCCGGGCGGGACGCCGCTGGCGGCGCAGCTGCACGTGGCGCGCACCGTCTGCCGGCGGGCCGAGCGCCGCGCGCTGGACGTGGGCGACGAGCTCAACCCCGAGGTGGTCCGCTACCTCAACCGCCTCTCCGACCTGCTGTTCATCCTCTCGCGCGGCGCCAACGCCGACGCCGGCGAGGACGAGCCGCTGTGGGAGCCGGGCGGCGGCGCCCCCGACGCCGCCGCGTAGCTAGCGCTGGGTGAACCAGCCGCCGCGGACCAGGTCGTGGAAGACCACGACGTCGCGCCCGCACGCCGTCACCACCTCCCAGTAGCGGCGGCGCAGCGGCCGCTCGGTCCACCAGCGGTCCTCCACCAGCCACGACTCGCGCACCGCGTCCACGCGACGGTCGTCCACGGCCAGCGGGCGCCCGTCCACGCCGGCCCGGACGCGCGTGCTCCGGGGAAGGCCGAGTTGGCGAGGCCCGGTCACTCCTCACCCTCGAACGGCGCCAGCATCGCCCGGCGCTCGGGCACGCGCGAGTCGGACTGCACCTCGACCACCCGCAGCGCGGCGTCCGCGCCGGCCAGCGCCCGCGCCTGTCCCACCGCCCGGCGCAGTCGGGCCTCGCGCGCGCCCGCCGCCTCGTCGAGCAGCGGGCGCTGGTCGGTGACCGGCGGACCGAAGCTCTCGACCTCCAGGCGCAGCGACTCGGCGGGCGCGGGAAGGAGGCCCAGGCGCAGGGCGAGCGCCAGGCGCATCCGCTCGGGGGCGGCCAGCGGCTCGCGGAAGGTGACCCGCTCGCGCCAGGTGCCGCCCTCCACCAGCGTGGCCGACAGCGCCACCGCCCGCAGCGTGCGCCCGCGGCGCTCGCGGCGGGCGACCAGGCGGTCGACCAGCAGGCCGAGCGCGTGCTCCAGCGCCGGGCCCGACGCCGCCTCGGGCAGCTCGAGCGACTCGCGCAGCCGCTCCGCCGGCAGGCGCGGCGTCAGCCGCTCGTCGCGCCCGCTGGCCAGGTCGTGGGCGTGCAGCCCGGGCGCGCCGAAGCGGTCGGCCACCGCCGCGCGGGACAGCTGGGCCAGCTCGCCCAGCGTGCGCAGGCCCAGCCGCTCGAGCGGCGCCGGCAGCGCCGCCGTGCGCGCCCGCAGCGCCAGCAGGCGGACGCTCAGCCCGGACAGGTAGGCGCGCGCCTGGTCCTCTCCGCCGCCCACGACCTCGGGCCGCACCACCCGCGCCCGGGTGGCGGCCGCCAGCGCGCAGAACGCCGTGGGCCCGGCGCCCACCCGGGCCGGCCGGTGAAGCGCCCGGCGGACGGCGGCCAGGATGCCGGCCAGCGCCCCGCCGTGCAGCCCCCGCAGGCCGTCTGCCTCGAAGGAGGCCAGACCCGGGCGCTCGGGCGCGACCAGCGCCCCGATCCCCTCCAGCCTCCCCAGCAGCGCCTCCCAGGCCTCGGCCACGCCGGCCGGGTCGGGCGGCACCAGCGCCAGCCGGGGGCAGCGGGCCAGGGCCTCGCCCAGCTGCATCCCCCGCCGGATCCCGAACGCCTCGGCCGCCGCCGAGACCTCGCCCACCGCCTGCGTCCCGCCGGGCAGCGGGGCCAGGGCGGCCGGCTCGCGCAGCAGCGTCGCGTGCCCTCCCGCGGCCACCGCGAGCTCGAAGCGGGGAAGGAGGACGCAGACCACGGACATCGAACGCATGTTCGCATCCGCCGGCGGCCCTCGCAAGGGGGATGGGAGGGCGCGCGAAGACCTCCGCGCGGCCTTCCCCCGCCCTGCTCAGCCCGGGTAGTCCGCGGTGAGCGTGAACGGACCCGCGCCCGACCGCCGCACCACCCGCACGGTGGCGTTGGCGGTGGCCGCGGTGGGCTGGCGGCAGAAGACCGCGCTCGCCTGCTTGCTGGCGGCGCCCCCGCCGACGCGGCGAAGCAGGCGACCGCGGTTGCGCAGCTCGAGGTCGAAGCGTGCGCCCGGGGAGGTCCGCAGTCGCACCGCCAGCTGCCCGTCGAGCGTGGTCACCAGCGCCAGCGCGGCGGTCCGGCGGCCGGACCCCAGCCGGCCCCGCAGCGTGCGGCGCGACGGCACGCGCCACGGGTTGAGCACGTCGCGCCGGATCGCGGCGAACGCCCCCGCGTCCGGACGCATCAGGGGGTTGAACTGCCAGATCACCTGCGGATAGTGCAGGTGGGCGTAGGAGTCGGCGAAGCCCTCGCCGGGGTCGTCCAGGTAGTGCGCGCCCTGGTCGCCCGGGAACAGCAGGCCCTGGCTCACGCGGCCGCAGATGTGCGCGTAGCTGGCCCAGTACTTCGCTCCCCAGTCGATCGCCATCCAGGGGAAGTCGCTGCGGAACGACGCGATGTGGTGGCCGTACTCGTGGGTGATCGCGTACTCGCGCGTGAACGGCCCTCCGTGGGACGGCTCGCGATCGGGGATGTACATCCGCCGCTCCGAGCGCACGTAGCAGGCCAGCACGCCCAGCTCTCCGCCGCAGGCGGCGTTGACCTCGGCCTCGGTCCCGATGAACACGCGCAGGAGCCCCAGCTCGTCGCCGTGCAGCCGCGAGTCGAGGAAGTCGACGTAGGACTGGGCGCTCCCGCTGACCGAGCGCGACATCGTCACCTGGATGGGCACGCCGTCGGTGGTCAGGTAGTTGCGGGTGACGGAGCCCGACCGGGCCGCCGGCGCCCGCGGGGGACGGTCGATCACCCGGTCGCGGAAGAACAGGGCCGCCGGGCCGGGCGGGCCCGCGTGCGGATCCAGGGGCTGCAGGCGCTCCGCCCGCGCCGGCGCGGCCGCGAGCAGCAGGGCGCCCAGCGCGCAGATCAGGCTCGCGCGGCGCATCCTCCTCACAGCGCCGAGGTCTGGCCGAACATCTCGCCCAGCCGCGCCGCCACCTGGAAGTCGCCCCCGATGCGCATCCGGCCGTCCATCACCGCGCGCATCGGGTCGAGGTCGCCTCCCACCAGCCGCGCGAAGTCGGCGAGGTCCAGGGCGATGGTCACCTGCGGCTCCGCCGAGCGGCCGGGACGCACCCGCGCCCGCCGGGCATCCACGGTCACCACCCAGGGCCGTTCGCGCCCGTCCGAGCCCCGCAGCAGGTACTGGATGTCGCCGGCGAAGCCGCCCGCGCGCTCGGGCTGGAAGCGGCGCGTCATCCCGCCGAACACCATTCGCAGCCCCGGGCCCGAGCCGATCGTGCGCTCCAGGCGCCGGTCGTCGGCGCGGCGGACGAAGGCGCCCAGGGCCGCCTCGCCCCGCTCGGCCAGCCGCTCCGCCACCGCCGCCCGGAGCCCGGCGCCGTCCACCGCCGCGCCGCCCGCGCCCTCGGCGCCCGCGCCCACCACGGCCGGCGGCGGCCCGGAGGCCAGCGGCTCGATCGCGTAGGCCGGGTCGGCCCGGCGCGCGGGCGCCCGGCGGGCCAGGGCCGCGTCCACGGCGCCGGCCAGCCGCTCGCGTTTCGCCGCCTCGTGCTCCTCCACGCGCTGTGCGAACTCGGGCATCACCTCTTGGGCGAACACCTCCAGCGACTCGCAGATGTGGTCGTGGCGGTTGCGCCCGGCCTGCAGCACGAAGATCAGCTGGTCCACCCCGGCCGCCTCGTAGCGACGGCACAGGTCGCGGACCTGGTCCGGCGTGCCGATCGCGCCGCGCAGCGAGCCCACCCCCTCCTGCATGATCCGCACGCCCAGCGGCGCCCGGTCGGGCGTGACGATCTGGCGCGAGAAGCCCCGCTCGTCCCGATGGGCCTGGAACTCGTCCCAGATGTCGGTCGTCCCCGGGTGGTGCTCGCCGAAGACGTAGTAATGGGCGAGGGAGTAGCCGAAGAAGTGGGCGCCGTCGATCCCGCGCTCGATCGCCTCCTGCTCGTCGGGATGGCACATCATCGGCAGCACCACCGCGACGTTCGGGTTGACCGCGAACCCGGCGGGCACGCAGCGGTCGGAGGACACGATCGCGTAGTACTCGTCGACCCACTCCCGGGCGTCCTCGGGCTCGACGAACGAGAACGACAGCGCGCCGACGCCCTTCTCCGCCGCCAGGCGGATCGTCTCGCGCCGTGAGCAGGCCACCCACAGCGGCGGATGCGGCTTCTGGACCGGCTTGGGCACCACGTTGCGGACCGGCATGCGGACGTAGCGCCCGTCCCAGCCGGCGAAGGGCTCCTCCACGAGCATCCGCGTGACCACGTCCAGCGCCTCGTCCCACTGCTCGCGCTTGCTGTCGCGGTGGACGCCGAAGCCCTCGAGCTCGGCGCCCGAGGAGGTCTCGCCCGAGCCGAAGTCGCAGCGGCCGCCGGACACCAGGTCCAGCATCGCCACCTTCTCGGCCACGCGGGCGGGGTGCTGGTAGCCCGGCGGGATCGCCACGATCCCGAAGCCCAGGCGAATGTGGCGGGAGCGCTGGCTCGCCGCGCCCAGGAAGACCTCGGACGCCGACGAGTGCGAGTACTCCTCGAGGAAGTGGTGCTCGACCTCCCACACGTAGTCCAGGCCCAGGCGGTCGGCCAGCTCCACCTGCTCGAGCGCCTCGGCGATCAGGCGCTGCTCGGCGCCGTCGTCCCAGGGGCGGGGGAGCTGGTGCTCGTAGAAGATGCCGAAGCGCATGCGGGCGGGGGCGGGCCGCGGAGCCCCCATGCTAGTCGTCAGGAATCGGCTCTCGCCTGAGCGCTCCCGAAGAGCTCGCGCGCTCGCTCCGCCACCAGGTCGGGACGCTCCTCGGCGATGAAGTGCCCGCAGTCCGCGACCAGCTCGACGCGCATGTCGCGCGCCCAGCGCTCGTGTCCGGCGAAGTGCACCGGGCGCACGACCTGGTCGTCCAGCCCGTGCAGCATGAGGATCGGCTGCTCCAGCGGCAGGCGCCAGTCGCGGCGTGGGAGCGTGTCGCGGGGCATGGCGCGGTAGAGCTGGACCGACGCCCGCACCCGCGCCGGATCCGCGAACTGACCCAGGAAGCTGCGCCGCTCCTCCTGGCTCCACGCGCCCGCCCCGACCCAGCGCGCCAGCGGGTGGTCGGCCTGGCTGAGGCTCTGCACGACTCGTGCGCCCAGCTGCGGAGTGGCGATCGCGGCGGCGTACCAGAACCGCCACAGCGTCGCCAGCCCCCGCAGGCTCGGCGGGGAGAACGGGCTGGCGATGTTGAGGGCGAGGAAGCGCTCGACGCGCTCCGGCGCCAGCGCGCACATCAGGAACCCGATCCATCCACCCCAGTCGTGCCCGACCACGCCGCAGCGCTCGACTCCCAGCTCGTCCAGCAGGGCCAGCATGTCGCGGGTCAGCGTCAGCTTGTCGTAGCCGGACGGCGGCGCGTCGGACCAGCCGAACCCCCGCAGGTCGGGGCAGATGACACGGCGCTCGGCGGCCAGCGCCGGGATCAGGTGGCGCCACTCGTACCAGTGCTGCGGCCAGCCATGCAGGAGCAGGACCGCAGGCCGGCCGCCCTCCCCCGCCTCGGCAACGTGCAGGCGAACGCCGTTCGCGCGGTGATGGGAGTGGACGACTCCGGGGACGTCGGGCAGCGGCGGGCCATCGGTCACCCCTGGAGCTTCCTACACTCGGGACCTCCGATGGCCACCTGGGACGACGTACGCCGGATCGCCCTCGCCCTGCCGGAGACCAGCGAGCGGTCGTCGCGCGACCTGGCGTCCTGGCGCGTGCGCGACAAGGGGTTCGTCTGGGAACGGCCACTTCGCCCCGGGTCGAGCACCGAGTCGCCAAGGAGGCCCTGCTTGG
>VAXS01000081.1 GCA_005883255.1 Actinomycetota bacterium
ATCGGCAGCCGCGGGCGCCGCCGGCTGGCGCCGATGCGGGCGATCACGTCGGCCTCCTCCAGCGCGCGGCCCGCCCCCTCCACCACCGTGGTCAGGGGCGACTCGGTCAGGCGGGCGGGCATCCCGGTCTCGTCGCGCAGGCGCTCGGCGAAGCCGGTGAGCAGGCACCCGCCGCCGGCCAGGATCATCCCGTAGTTGACGATGTCGGAGGCCAGCTCGGGCGGCGTCTCCTCCAGGAGCTCCTTGATCGCCTCGACGATGTTCGCCAGCGGCTCCTCCAGCGCCGCCCGGATCTCCTCGCCGGTGAGCGGGACGCTCTTGGGCAGGCCGGTGACCAGGTCGCGCCCGCGCACCTCCTCGACGGCCGCCACCGGCTCCGCCGCGGAGCCGAGCTTGAGCTTGATCTGCTCGGCCGTCTGCTCGCCGATCGCCAGGTGGTGCTGGCGGCGGATGTAGCCGGCGATCGTCTCGTCCAGGTCGTAGCCGCCGATCCGCAGCGAGCGCCAGACCACGATCCCGCCCAGGGAGATCACCGCCACCTCGCTGGTCCCGCCCCCGACGTCGACCACCATGCTGGCCCGGGGCTCGTCCACCGGCATCTCGGCGCCGATCGCCGCCGCCATGCACTCCTCGATCAGCGTCACGTCGCGGGCGCCGGCGGCGATGCAGGCCTCCTCGACCGCGCGCTGCTCGACGTCCGTGATCCCCGAGGGCGCGCACATGACCACCCGGGGATGGGAGAACCGGCTGGCGTGCACGCGCTCGATGAAGTAGCGCAGCATCTGTTCGGTGACGTCGAAGTCGGTGATGACCCCGTGGCGCAGCGGCCGGATCGCCGAGATGGTGGCCGGCGTGCGGCCGATCATGCGCTTGGCCTCGTCGCCCACTGCCAGCACCTCGCCGTTGCGCTGGTCCATGGCCACGACCGACGGCTCGGACAGCACGATCCCCCGCCCGCGCACGAACACCAGCGTGTTCGCCGTGCCCAGATCGATCGCGATGTCGCGACCGCTGAAATTGCGTCCTCCGACCACCGAGACAGCCTAGAGGTCCCAGGATGGGCTCGCGTCGGGGGCCGCGGGCGGGTACGGTCTCGCTGCGACGATGCCCCGCGACCACGCCGCCCGCTGACCGCGCTTGCCGCCCGCATCGGCGCCGGGCCGCGTCCCGCGGCCTCGGGGCGCACCACCACGGCGTTCATCGCCGCGGTGACGCTGCTGGTGGGCCTCCTGGCGCTGTGCGCCAACCGGGTGCACAACGGGGACCTGTACCTGGAGCTGGGGGCGGGCCGGTTCATCAGCCAGCACGGCCTGGTCACGCACGATCCCTTCCCCACCATCGCGGCCGGACGCGAGTGGCTCAACCAGCAGTGGCTGTCCGAGCTGGCCTTCTACAAGGTGGCCGGGCTGGTGGGGATGACCGGTCTGACGCTGCGCTACGCGCTCGGCCTGGGGCTGCCGCTGTCGTGGCTCCTGTGGCGCTGCCGCGACAAGGGCCTGGGCATGCTGGCGCTGGGCGCCGCACTGTACTTCCCCACGATCCTGGCGATCGTCCACCCCCGCGCCGCCGTGTTCACGCTGGCCGCGTTCTCGGGGCTGCTGGTGCTGCTGCTCGAGGGCTGGCCGGGCGGGCGGGTCGCCGGCATCCGCGGGCGCCGGCGCCTCCTGCTGGCGGTGACGATCCCCGGCCTGTTCGCGCTGTGGGCCAACCTGCACGGCGGCTTCGTGGGCGGCCTGGCGCTGCTCGGCCTCGTGGGGCTGGGGACGCTCCTCGACCATCCGCGGCGCGCCCGGGCGGGATGGCGGCCCGGCGCCTGGCGACCGGGGGCGCGCCCGCTGCTGGCGCTGGGCGCGATCGGGTTGGCCGCGGTGGGGGCGACGTTCGCCACGCCGCTGGGCCCGCGGGTGTGGACGTACGTCTGGAGCTTTCGCAACCCCGCGCTGTCGGTGGCCACGCAGGAGTGGGCGCCCGCGATCCACTCCCCGCTGATCATGCTCTACGTGGCGGTCGCCGCGATCACCACGGGCTGGCTGTGGCGGGCGACGCCCCGACCGCGACCGCTCACGCCGCTGGTGGTGGCGGTCGGCTTCCTGGCGCTCACCGTCTACTCCCAGCGCAACGTGGTCCTGCTGGGCCCCGTGATGGTCTATCTGATCGCTCAGTGCGCCCCCGAGCGGGCCCTGGCCGCGCCCCGCCGCGGCGCGGTGGCGGTGGTGGGCGTGGCGGCGGTGGCGGCCGGAGCCGTGTGGGCCTTCGCCCTGGGACCGGCGCGCACCGCGCCGTATCTCAAGCCGCGGCTGATGGACGTCGTGCTCCGTCATCCGCCCGCGGGGGGTCGGATCGCGTCGGTGGCGGGCGTGAGCTCCTACCTGCTGTGGCGGTCCTCGCACACGCCGGTGGTGGTCGACGGCTGGCTGGAGCACTTCCGGCCCGACGAGCTGCGGGGCGCCTACGGCGTCCTCCACGCCACGCCGGCGGGGCTGCGCTACATCCAGCGCTGGGGGATCAGGGGAGTCATCACCCGCAGTCCGCTCACCGTTCGGCGGCTCCGGGGCGACGGCTTTCGCGTGGTGGCGGCGACGAGCGAGGGAACCTACCTCTCTCGCTGAGCTCGCGCAGCTCGTCGGGCGCGGCGCCCAGGAAGGCGTCCACCACGGCGGGGTCGAACTGGCTGCCGGCGCAGCGGCGCAGCTCGGCGCAGGCCGCGTCGTGGCCCAGGCGAGCCCGGTACACCCGGTCGGTGGTCATCGCCTCGTAGGCGTCGGCCACCCCCAGGATGCGCGACTCGAGCGGGATGTCGTCGCCCGCGAGCCCGTGCGGGTAGCCGCTGCCGTCGATGCGCTCGTGGTGGTGCCGGACCCAGACGGCGACGTCCTCGAAGCGGGCCTCCGCGAGCATCGCCGCCCCCGCCTCGGGATGGCGGCGGACGGCGTCCCACTCGTCCGGCGTGAGCGGCCCGGGCTTGAACAGGATGCTGTCGGGGAGGATGACCTTGCCCAGGTCGTGCACGGTCCCGGCCAGGAGGATGCGCTCGATGCGCTCCAGGAAGTGCCCCAGCCGGGTGGCGATGCGGGCGGCGTAGATGCTCACGAGCTCGGAGTGGCTGGTGAGCGCCGGATCGCGGGCGTCCAGACCCTCGACGAGCCGCCGGAGCGTCTCGAGGTCCCGTCCGTCGCCTGCCTCCTGAACCGGACTCAATGGCGTCTCCCGCCGCGCGCAAGGGGCGGATACCCGATTTCACCCTTCCAGATATTCCAACTGGACGAACGTTCGGCTCTCGATCTTGACCGTGAGGGGTAATCTCGTCGGGGGATTCGTCTGCGGCGAGGCTACGGGATTCGGTTGACACGGCGCCAGGGATTGGTCCGAGAGCTCATGAGCGCGCGATGGAAGGCGGCGCTGGCGGCATTCGTGGTGGTGGCGCTGGTACCGGGGCTGGCCCTCGCCAAGCCGGGCGGCGGGAGGCATCACGGCCACGCTGCCGCGGCCCACGGCCATCGGGCCGTCAAGTCCCATGGCCATCGCGGAGCGCGGCACGCCCGAGGGCCTGCCAAGGCGCACGGGCACGCTCTCAAGGCCCACGCCGCCAAGGTCGTGTCGCCCGCCGCCGCCAAGCCCGTCGCGGGCGCCGCGGGCCGGCGGGCACGCAAGGCCGGCGCGAAGCTCATCCCGTCCCCCGGACCCGGGGCCAAGTCGGCCTCGGTGGGCCCCCCCACCGGCCAGTTCTTCCTGGCCTCGTCGCTGAGACCCGGGTCGGGCGTCGCGCTCCGCGCGGTCCCGGGCACGGGCGCCACCGCCACCGCCGCCGTCGGAAGTCTGGGCCGCGTGCTGGGCACCGCGGCCGGGACCCCGCGGGGAGCCCTCGCGCCCGCGTCGGCGACCGGCGCGAGCGCTACCGGGCACCCGCGGCCGGCTCACCAGGGCGCCACCGTGCTGGCGGGAGCCCGCGCCCGCCGCCGGGGACAGGCGATCGAGGCGATGGAGGGCCTGGCGATCAGCGACGCGCTGACCGGCGTGCTGAACCGGGGTGCGCTCGAGGGCCGGCTGGCCAGCGAGCTGGCGCGGGCGCGCCGCTACGGGCGTCCGCTCGGTCTCCTCACGTTCGACGTGGCCGGGCTGAAGGCCATCAACGACGCGCACGGGCACAGCGCCGGCGACGAGGTCCTGCGCGGCGTGGCCGGCATCCTCACCGCCAGCGTCCGCGACCACGATCTCGTGGGCCGGATGGGCGGCGACGAGTACGCGGTGGTCGTGACCGAGCAGAGCCGGGCCGGCACCGAGAAGGTCCTGGACCGCATCCGCTCGCAGATCCCCCAGCGCCGCACCGCGCTGGGCCTGAGCACCCACTGGGGCCTCAGCGCCGGCGTCGCCGAGTTCCCGAACGACGGCGAGACCGCCGAGGAGCTGCTGGAGGCCGCCGACCGCCGGCTCTACCTGAGCCGCGGCATCCACATCCAGCCGGTGTCCTGAGCGTCAGCGCCGCCGGCTCGCGCGTCGGCGGTGGTGCCGGGTGGAGCGCCGGTGCGGCCTGGCCGCGGGCGGCAGGCGCGCCGCGCAGTACGCGTCGCGCCGCGCCCGGTAGCCCGGCGGGCCGGGCGGGCCGGCGATCAGCCGGGCCCACGTGGCCGCGTTGTCCTCGATCGACTGTGCCACCTGCTGGCGCTCGGCGGCATCGCGCGCGTCGAGCAGGCGCTCGGCGTTTCGCCACACGCCTTCCCGCCAGCCCTTCACCAGCTCCAGGCCGCCGACGTCGTCCACCGGGTCCCAGCTGGCGTTGGTCGTGTACAGCAGCGGGTCGTAGCTGCGCGCGATCGCCTCGACCACCGGCCCGTAGGCGCGCTGGAGCACGTCGTTGAAGCGGTCGTGGTCGCGCTTGCGCGAGGTCCCTTCCGGCTCGCGCAGCCCCAGCCCGGCCAGGACGAACGGCATGTCGCGCTGCACGTGCGCGTTGATCCCCAGGAGCATGTCCTGCCCGGCGTTGGCGTCGCCGTGCGCGGCGGTGTCGAAGGCGATCCGCCAGGCCTCGGGCACCGGCCGCCCCGCGCTCCCGTCCGCGATCGTGCGGAAGTAGTAGTCGGCGAACAGCGCGTCCTCGAAGAACAGGTAGCCGGGATCGGCGAAGAATCGGGGGTCGCGCTTCAGGGTCGCGCGCAGGGTCTGCGTCAGGACCAGGTACGTGGTGGCGAACACGGCCCGGTGGTCGCAGCCCAGCCGCCGGCGCAGCCCGGCCATCCGCGTGATCTCGTAGTCGACGCAGCGCGGCGACGCGCGTGCGCAGCCGGGCACGGGCCCGGGCTGGGGGGTCTGGGCGGTGGGCAGCGGCGGGAGGAGGTCCGGCCAAGGGAAGTTGAGCGCGCCCGCGACCTGGCTCGAGGTGTCGGCGGAAGCGGGGGTCGCCCCCGCCGCCAGCGCCACGATCGCCGCCGCTGTTCCGATGCCCCTGCGCATCTCCCGCAGGGCAACGGTACCCCCGACCGTGCCGGGCGACGCCGATCAGCGCCGCCGAGCCAGCGCCACCAGCGAGAGCATCTCGTGGCAGGCGCCGGCTCGGGCGTGCCGGTCCCGGGGGCGAACGCCGGGTCGACCAGGTCGACATCGAGGCTCAGGAACACGGGCGCGTCGCCGGCGCGGGCCCGCACGCGCTCGCCGTACTCGCGCGGTCCGATCCGCTCGAGCTCGGGACCCGGGATCGCCTCGAAGCCCAGCTCTCCGGGGGCGTCCACGTCGGCGCGTCCGTACAGGGTGCCCCGCATCCCGGCCTGGACGGAGCGCTCCGGGGCGACCAGCCCCTCCTCGGCGGCCCGGCGGAACACGGTCCCGTGCGAGTAGGGGACGCCGTAGTAGGCGTCCCACACGTCGGCGTGGGCGTCCAGGTGCACCAGCGCCAGCGGACCGTGCACGGCCGCCGCGGCCCGCAGCTCGGCCAGCGCGATCGAGTGGTCGCCGCCGATCGCCAGCGGCACGACGCCGGCGCGGTGGATCGGCTCGAGGAACTCGGCGGTGCGCCGCAGGCTCTCCTCGACGTACCCGGGCACCGTGGGCGCGTCGCCGTAGTCGACCAGCGAGAGCTCCGTCACGTCCACGTCCAGCGCGGGGTTGTAGGGCCGCAGGAGCACGGACGCGCTCCGCACCGCCTCGGGACCGAAGCGCTGGCCCGACCGGAACGAGACCGCGTCGTCGGTGGGGATCCCCACCACCGCCACGTCGACCCCGTCCAGGTCGGTGACGTGGGGCAGGCGCATGAACGTGCGCGGGCCCGTGAAGCGGGGCGTGCGGGACGAGTCGGCGGGGCGGTGATGCGGCATGTCCCCTAGAGCGATACCACGCTCACCGAGAAGCGGGCCACGTAGCGGTCGCCGGGTGGGACCAGCCGCAGGCCCTGACCGCTCACCAACGCGTTGGTGGGAGCGGTCATGGGCTCGAAGCACACGTGCTCCTCCGACCCCGGCCCGTACACCTGCGCGACTGGGTAGCCCTGCTCGAAGCGCACCTCCAGCCGCCGCCCGGCCCCCTCGAGCAGGAACTCCGGCGGGTGGACGAGCTCCACGAACAGGTCGTCGAAGTCGCGCGCTC
>VAXS01000082.1 GCA_005883255.1 Actinomycetota bacterium
CGCTCCGCGAACAGCAGCGCGCGCGCCGACCGCCCGTCGCGCCCGGCCCGGCCGGCCTCCTGGTAGTAGGCCTCCACGGAGCCGGGGACGGCGGCGTGGGCCACCGTCCGCACGTCCGCCTTGTCGATCCCCATGCCGAAGGCGTTGGTGGCGACCACCACCGGCGCGCGGCCGTCCATGAACCGGCGCTGGGCGTCAGCCCGCTCGGCCCGGCCCAGGCCCGCGTGGTAGGCGACCGCCGAGACGCCGAGCGCCGAGGAGAGCTCGCCCGCCAGCCCCTCCGACGCGGCCCGCGTGCCCGCGTAGACGATGGCCGGGAGCGCGTCGGGCTCGCGCAGCGCCGCCACCAGCCGCGCCCGCTTGTCGGCGACGGTGCGGCAGGGGACGACGGCGAACGCCAGGTTGGGACGATCGAAGCCGGTGGTGACACGGACGGGATCGCGCAGCCGCAGGCGCCGGACCACGTCGCGCGCCACGTCGGGGGTCGCGGTGGCGGTGGACGCCAGGATGGAGCGCGCCCCCAGATGGCGGGCGGCGTCGGCCAACCGGAAGTAGTCCGGGCGGAAGTCGTGCCCCCACTGCGAGACGCAGTGAGCCTCGTCCACCACGAACAACCCGATGCGCGCCCGCGTCACCGCCTCCAGGAACCCGGGCGACGAGAAGCGCTCGGGCGCCACGTACAGCAGCCGCAGCCCGCCGGCGGCCGCCGCCTCCAGCGCCGCCCGGTTGGCCGCGGGGTCCTGCTGGGCGTTGACCAGCGCCACCTCTCCCGGCGCCCGCGCCCGCAGGGCCTCCACCTGGTCGTGCATGAGCGAGACCAGGGGCGAGACCACGATCGCCAGCCGGTCGTCGAGCAGCGCGGGGAGCTGGTAGCAGAGCGACTTGCCCGAGCCGGTGGGCATCACCACCAGGGCATCGCGCCCGGCGAGCGCGGCGGCGCAGGCCTCCCGCTGCCCGGGACGGAAGGCGGGGAAGCCGAAGCGGTCGCGCAGCGCACGCTCGAGGTCCATGCCGGCCACCGTATCGCCGCCGTCGGCGCGACGGGCGCGCCCTGGCGGGAGGCGCCGCGGAGTCGTCGCAGTGTCGGGTGAGTGTGTGCGCACGCACAGTCACTCCGCGCCGCTCTCGGGACGATCCTGGCATGACCTTCGCCCTCGCACTCGCCGGCGGCGCCTGGATCTTCGCCGCGTTCATCGTCGTCTTCCTGATGGCGACGATCTACAGCCTCTACACGCGCCGGGGCAGCGCCATCAACCAGCGGCCCTACGCCAATGCGTACACCACCGCGCCGGGCGCCCGGGGGCCGAGCACGCTGTCGCACGACCAGACCGCGGCGCGCCGCTACAGCCGCGGCACCCGCTAGCGCGCGCGCTCAATCCGAGTGCGCGCTCTCCGGGTGGCGGGGGAGGCCGTCGTCCGGAATCTGCTCCCACTCCGCCGCATAGGCGGTGAACTGACGAACGCCGGGACGGATTCCGGGATCGCCGTCGAACGCACCCAGCCGGATGCTCATCCGCTCGGGGTCCTCCGGATGACGGCTGAAGAGGGCCGAGCCGCAGCCTCCGCAGAACCATTTCTCCCAGCCTCCAGCGGGCTTCCACGCCCGCAGCTCCTCCTCGCCGGACAACAACCGAAACGACCCGGGCGCCGGGCGCGCGTTGGCGGAGGCGCCCGTCCCCGTCCGCCGCTGGCAGCGCGTGCAATGGCAGTAGTTGGCCGAGGCGAGCGGCTCGGTCACCTCGAAGCGCACCGCTCCGCAGCCGCAGCCTCCGGTCAGGGGAAGTTCGGGAGTCACGTCGCGACGATGCGCTAGGCCCGCACCAGCGGCAGCTCGCCCTCGAGGGCGTACTTGCCGTTGGCCTTGCCCGCGGTGTCCTCGAGCGGGTACTCGCCCGTGAAGCAGGCGTCGCAGTGCGTCTCGCGGGTGGAGCGGATCGCCTCGTAGACCCCCTTCAGCGACAGGTAGGCCAGCGAGTCGCAGCCCAGCTCGGCGGCGATCTCCTCCACGCTGCGCCCGTGGGCCACCATCTCCTCGCGCGTGGACATGTCGATCCCGTAGTGGCAGGGATGGCGGATCGGCGGCGCGCAGATCCGCATGTGCACCTCGGCCGCGCCGGCGTCGCGGAGCATCTGCACGATCTGGCGCGTGGTGTTGCCGCGCACGATCGAGTCGTCCACCACCACCAGCCGCTTGCCCGCCACCACCTCCGGCATCGGGTTGAACTTCATCCGCAGGCCGTGGCGGCGCAGCTCCTGGCCGGGCTGGATGAACGTCCGGGCCACGTAGCGGTTCTTGATCAGTCCGTCGTCCTGGGGGATGCCCGAGGCCTTGGAGTAGCCCGCCGCCCCCGGGTTGCCGGAGTCCGGCACCGGGATGACCACGTCGGCCTCCACCGGCGCCTCGCGCCACAGGATCTCGCCCATCTTGCGCCGGGAGACGTGGATGCGGTTGTCCTCCAGCCGCGAGTCGGGCCGGGCGAAGTAGATGTGCTCGAAGATGCAGAACGCCCGGCGCGCGCCCGCCACCACCTGCCGCGTCTCGATCCCGCGCTCCCCGATCGAGACCAGCTCGCCGGGCTCGACCTCGCGCAGCAGCTCGGCGCCGATGATGTCCAGCGCACACGACTCGCTGGCCACGCAGTAACGCTCGCCCAGCCGGCCCAGGCACAGGGGACGCAGGCCCGCCGGGTCCCGGAAGGCGACCACCGCGTCGCGGGTCATCACCACGGTCGAGTAGGCGCCCTGCAGGCGCGGCATCACGTCGGCGATCGCGTCCTCCACCCGCCCGGCCGGATGGGTGGAGAGCAGCGCGGCGATGATCTCGGAGTCGGAGGTGGAGCGGAACGCCACCCCGGCGTCGCGTAGGCGTCCGTGGAGCTCCACGGCGTTGATCAGGTTGCCGTTGTGGGCCAGCGCCAGCTCGCGCCGGTCGGAGCGGTGCACCGGCTGGGCGTTCTCCCAGGCGCTGGAGCCCGTGGTCGAGTAGCGGACGTGGCCGATGGCCATCTCGCCCTGCAGCGCGCGCAGGCTCTGCTCGTTGAACACCTGGCTGACCAGACCCAGGTCGCGCTGGGTCATCACGTGGCCGCCCTGGACGCTGGCGATCCCCGCGGACTCCTGCCCGCGGTGCTGGAGGGCGTACAGCGCGAAGTACGCGAGGCGCGCGACGTCGTTCTCGGGAGCGTAGACGCCGAAGACGCCGCACTCGTCTCGCGGTCCGTCGCGCGGATCGAGCTGGTGGCTCATGGAGGAAATGCCGCTGCCCTACCTTGCAGCCGGGAGCTTGTGCTCACGATCCAGGGTAGCAACGGAGCCGGCCGGCGAGCCTCGCGTCTACAGCAGCGGTACCGAGAAATTGTTGAAATCCCACAGCGCGCTCGTGTACCAGAGCACGACCACCGTCGTGAGGAGCGAGCCGCCGGCCACGGGCAGCGCCCAGCCCGGCAGCCGCGAGGTCCGGACGACCAGGATCTTGGCCGCCACCGCCCCGTACATGAAGCACCCGGCGGCGGAGTGCACGGCGATCCGCGCGTCCGTCCCCCGGACTCCGTAGGCGGCCATGCAGTGGAAGGCGACCGGCGCGGCCAGCCAGGACTTGAGACCCAGCGTGTCGGCGCCCTGCGAGCCGAACAGCGTGGCGCCGGGATCGGGCGTGTGCTCGTGCCCGTACAGGTAGACGCCGAGGGTGACCGCGCCGGCCACCAGCAGGGGCGCGACCAGGCGGAAGGCCGGGCCGGGGGAGGACGGCAGCGCGGGAGGAGGCGGTTGCGACGCGGCGATGGCCACATCCTCCTACGCCGGCGCGCGGA
>VAXS01000083.1 GCA_005883255.1 Actinomycetota bacterium
CACTGGAACCGTGAAGTGGTTCAGCGACGACAAGGGCTTCGGGTTCATCACGCCCGACGACCCCGGGAAGGACCTCTTCGTCCATCACACCGGGATCGCCGGCGACGGGTTCCGCTCGCTCGCCGAGGGCGCGAAGGTCTCGTTCGACTCTGAGGCCGGGGACAAGGGCCCCAAGGCCGTCAACGTCCAGCTGATCTAAGCCACAGGCGCGCCGCGCGGGTGCTAGCTCACCTGCGCGGCGACCGCGTCGGCGGGGGCCAGGTGCCCCCAGAGCACGCGGTGCTCGACGCACTCGCCGTCCCGGAAGCGGCAGACCGCGGTGAAGTCCGTGGTGACGTCCAGGCCGCTGGCGCCGCCCACGAACTCGAACGAGAGGTGCCCGACCACCCACTGTCCCGCCGATGACGTGGCCACCACCCGCAGCTCCGCGCCGTCGAAGGCCTGCCAGGTGGACTGCCACTGCCCCACGATGGCCTCGCGGCCAACGGTGGGACCGGGCTCCGGCCAGCCCTCGGGATGGCGCAGGACCGCGTCTGAGGCGTAGAACGCGCCCAGCCGCTGCCAGTCCTGGTCGTTCCAGGCCCGCAATCCGAGCCGGAACCGCGCGACGGAGTCCATCGCTCAGCCGGCGGCTCGGGCGCGCGCGACGGCCTCCCGCAGTCCCTCCAGCGACTGCCCGAGCAGGCGCCGGTACCAGTGCTTGCCGATCGTGGCGTCCATCAGGCGGGGGCCGAGCGCGGCCGGATCCATCCCGATCTCCGCGTCGGCGAACGTCGAGCCCCGGGCATCGGTGAGGTGCCACTGCGAATAGAAGCCGGACTCCACGCAGCGTAGGCGGATCCGCCGCAGGTCCTCGAGCTCGTCGACCACGAACGTGGTGGTCCTGCTGCCCACCGGCATGCGGCTGGTCTGCGTGTAGGTGACGCCCTGGTCGACGGCGGGCAGGCCCGTCACCTCCACCACCTCGCTGGCCCAGTCCGGATAACGCTTGGGGTCGCCCACCAGCCCCCACACCACCTCCACGGGGGCCTCGATCAGGGCCTGCTGGCGCCACGACGCCATCGCGTCGCCGATTGTCCCACGCCCACCCGCCCGCCGCCTGCGAACATGGGCCCATGCCCGAACCCGCCAGCGTCCGCATGCCTCCGGGTCCGCGGCTCCCGCGCTGGGCGCAGACGCTGGGCTTCGTCTTCGACCCGGTGCGCTTCATCGAGGCCTGCCGCCGGCGCTACGGCGACGTGGTGACCTTCGGCACGCTGTTCGACTCGCGATTCGTCATGGTGTTCGACCCCGAGGTGGTCAAGCAGGTGTTCCGGGGCTCGCCGGAGCGCCTGCGGGCCGGCGAGGCCAACGCGCTGCTCGGCCCGGTGGTGGGCGAGCGCTCGGTCCTGCTCCTGGATGGCCGAGAGCACCTGCGCCAGCGCCGCCTGCTGCTCCCGTCCTTCCACGGCGAGCGCATGCGCGCCTACGAGGCGGTCATGCGCGAGGCGGCCGATCGGGCGATCGACCGCTGGCCGGTGGGGGAGCCGTTCGCCCTGCTGTCCTCGATGCAGCAGCTGACGCTGGACGTGATCGCGCGCGCCGTGTTCGGCGTGGAGGAGGGGCCGCGCCAGGACGAGCTAAAGCGCCGGGTGCGCGCCATGATCGATCCGGTGGCCAACCGCTGGGGAGTGCTGCTGCTCGCGCTCTCCGGGGGGCGGATCGGCAGCGCCGCCGGCGAGCGCTTCCAGGAGCGCCGGGGCGCCGTGGACGATCTGATCTACGACGAGATCGTGCGCCGGCGGGCGGCCCCCGACCTGGACCGCCGCGAGGACGTGCTCTCGATGCTGCTGCTGGCGCGCGACGAGGACGGCGAGGCGATGACCGACGGCGAGCTGCGCGACGAGCTGGTGACGCTGCTGGTGGCCGGGCACGAGACCACCGCCACGGCCCTGGCCTGGGCGTTCGAGCTGCTCCTGCGCCACCCCGACTCGTTGCGGCGCCTGGCGGCCGAGCTGGACGACGGCGGCGACGAGTACCTGAGCGCGGTGATCAAGGAGACGCTGCGGGCCCGCCCGGTCATTCCCGGCGTGGGTCGGGTGGTCCGGGAGGAGCCGTTCGAGCTGGCCGGGTACGTGCTCCCGCCCGGGACCGAGATCAACCCGTCGATCGCGGCGATACACCGCCGGGCCGACCGCTATCCCCAGCCGCAGGCCTTCCGGCCCGAGCGCTTCCTGGGCGAGGACGCGCCCGACACCTATACCTGGCTGCCCTTCGGCGGCGGGACGCGCCGCTGCCTGGGCGCCAGCTTCGCCACCTTCGAGATGGGCGTGGTGATCCGCCAGGTCCTGGCCCGGACTCGCCTGCGTCCGGCCGGGTCGCGTCCGGAGAAGGGCGTGCGGAAGGGGATCACGTTCGTCCCCCAGCACGGGACGCGTGTGGTCCAGCCGGATCCGCCAGCGCCCGCCGGCGAGAAGACCCGCGCCGGCGGCGCCGCCGCCCTGGCCTGAGAGGCGCCTGCCTAGGAGTAGGCCGGCTCCTCGCGCCCGGGGAAGATCTCGGGCAGGCCGTCGCTGACGCGGTCGGTGAACCGGGCGGGGCGCTTCTCCAGGAACGACGTCACCCCCTCGCGGGCGTCCGCCGACTGCCCGCGGGAGAACATCGCGCGCGAGTCCGCCCGGTGCGCCTCCATCGGATGCGACGCGCCCAGCATCGTCCACAGCATGCGCCGGCTCAACGCCACCGAGACGGGCGCCGACTGGGCGATCTCGCCCGCCAGCTCGCGGGCCACCGCCAGCAGCTCGCCGCCGGGGTGGACGCTGCGCACCAGCCCGCCGTCCAGCGCCTCCTGGGCCGGGAACACCCGGCCGGTCGTCACCCACTCCATCGCCTGGCTGATGCCCACGATCCGGGGCAGGAACCAGCTCGAGCCGGCCTCCGGGACGATCCCCCGCCGGGCGAACACGAACCCGATGCGGGCGTCCTCGGCCGCCAGGCGGATGTCCATCGGCAGCGTCATCGTGATCCCCACGCCGACCGCGGGCCCGTTGATGGCGGCGATCACCGGCTTGGTCGAGTCGAAGATCCGCAGCGTCACCTGGCCGCCGTTGTCGCGCGGCACCTCGTCGCCGCTCTGGCGCTCGCGCCAGTCGAAGGTCTCGCCGCCGCCCGCCAGGTCGGCGCCCGCGCAGTAGGCCTTTCCGGCCCCCGTGACCACGATCGCCCGCACCTCGTCGTCGGCGTCCGCGCGGTCGAAGGCCTCGATCAGCTCGCTGGCCATCGTGGGCGTCCAGGCGTTGAGCCGGTCGGGCCGGTCGAGCGTGATGGTGAGGATGGCGTCGGCCACCTCGTAGCGAATCTGCTGAAAGTCCATGCCGTCCCTCCGGTTGGTGGTCGATCGGGCAGTCTAGGATCGACCGCCCGGGCGGGACTGATCGCGATCGTTTGGGGGTATCCGGGGGCACGCGTGTTTCGCCACGAGGCCCTTCTC
>VAXS01000188.1 GCA_005883255.1 Actinomycetota bacterium
CCGAGAGGTCGCCCAGCGCGATCTGCACGCGCACCCGCTGGTCGCCCAGGCGGCGCGGGTCGCGGACCAGGCAGCGCACCGGTTCGCGCCGCGCGGTGAGCCGTCGCAGGAGAGCCAAGCCCGCGACCCCCGTCGCCCCGGTCAGCAGGATCATCGCCGGGGGAGTCTAGGGTCGGCCTCCCCACGGGACGACCATCGCGCCGCCCGTGCGAGAATAGCCGCTCCCGAAAACCCAGAACTCCCCCCCAGGAACCGGATTCACATGGCGTACGTCATCGCAGAGCCTTGCATCGGCACGAAGGACAACTCGTGCGTCGAGGTCTGCCCTGTCGACTGCATCCATCCCACCCCGGACGAGGCCGGCTACGACGACGTCGAGCAGCTCTACATCGACCCCGAGGAGTGCATCGACTGCGACGCCTGCGTCGAGGCCTGCCCGGTCGACGCCTGCTTCGCCGAGGACCAGCTCCCCGGCGAGTGGGAGAAGTACACGCAAGTAAACGCCGAGTACTACGCCAAGGGCGGCTAGGCCATCGGGAGCGACATGCCCGCCGGCTGCGGCGCCGCGGCGGGCGCCGGCGCCTGCATGACCGGCAGCTCCACCGGCGTGGCGGCGATGATGCCGCGCGCCGCCTGGCGGATCGCCTGGGCGGCGGGGTCGTCCGGATCGGCCAGCACCAGCGGCGTGCCCGCGTCGGCGTGCTCGCGCAGCGGCACCGTGAGCGGGACCTTCCCCAGCAGCGGGACCTCGAGCTCGTCGGCCAGCAGCTGGCCGCCGCCCTCCCCGAAGATCGGGTAGCGCTCCCCGTCCGGCGTGGTGAAGCCGGCCATGTTCTCGATCACGCCCGCGATCTCCAGCTTGAACTTGAGCGCCAGCTCGGCGGCGCGGCGCGCCACCTTCTGGGCGGTGGGCTGGGGCGTGGTGCACAGCACGAACTTGGCCTGCGGAAGCAGCTGGGCCAGCGTCATCGAGACGTCGCCGGTGCCGGGCGGGAGGTCGACCACCAGGTAGTCCAGCTCGCCCCAGGCCACGTCCTCCAGGAACTGCTGCAGAGCCTTGTGGAGCATGGGCCCGCGCCAGACCACGGCCTGGTCCTCCTCGATGAAGAAGCCGATCGACATGACCTTCACGCCGTGGGCCTCCAGCGGCAGGATCTTCCGCTCGGCCGAGACCTTGGGCCGCTGGGCGCCGAGCCCGAGCATGCGGGGGATCGAGTAGCCCCACACGTCGGCGTCGAGCGCCCCGGAGGGGTGACCGTCGGCGGCGAGCGCGGCGGCCAGGTTGGCGCTCAGCGTGGACTTGCCCACGCCGCCCTTGCCGGAGGCCACGCAGATGACGTTCTTGACCTCGGCCAGCGCGCCCTCGGGGAGCCCGGAGCGCCCGAGCTTGCGCTGCAGACGGCCCTTCTCGTCGTCCGAGAGGACGTCGAAGGCCACCTCGACGCGCTCGACCCCCTCGAGCTTACGTACCGCGTCGACCACGGCGGTCTGGAAGTGGTTGCGGATGGGGCAGCCGGGCGTGGTGAGCGAGACGGTGACGCCCACGACCCCGGCGTCGCCGAAGTCGATGGAGCGGACCATCTCCAGCTCCACGATGTCGCGCCGCAGCTCGGGATCGATCACCGCCCGCAGCGCCTCGAGCACCTGCTCGCGATCGGGCATGCACCCATTCTGGCAAACCCCCGCCGCTAGCCTGGGGTCGCGATGGCGAGCTGGGGAGAGTTCGAGGCGGCGGAGGCGGATCTGGCGGCGCTGGGCCGCCGGCGCCTGGAGGAGCCGGGCGTGGTGCTGGTGGGAACGCTGCGGCGCGACGGCTGGCCCCGGATCAGCCCGGTGGAGCCGGTGATCGAGCACGGGGAGCTGTACCTGGGGATGATGCCGGGCTCGCGCAAGGCCGTCGACCTGCGCCGGGACGCCCGATGCATCGTGCACAGCGCGGTGGCGGACCGCCACGGGACCGGCGGCGACTTCAAGGTCTACGGCCGCACGCGCGAGATCGACGACCCCGCCGAGCTCGAGCGCTACCTCGACGCCTTGGAGGCACGGATCCACTGGCGCCCCAGCGGCCCCTACCTGTGCGCGCTGGAGATCGAGCAGGTCGGCTTCGTCGAGTTCGGGGGCGGGGAGAAGCGCGTGCGGACGTGGCGCCCCGCCGACTGAGCCCGCGCGCGGCCCCTTAACGACCACCAGGACGCCCGAAGGCGCCCCGGCGGTTGAGGGAGGAGAGGGTGCTGCATGTGCCGGCGGGATATGTGTGCCGGCACGCTCTCCCTGGCCCGGCGCCTCTCCTCGGCCGCCGGCAGGGGGAAGTCGTGGCTACGCGGTGGTGTTGTTCGCCACCCGCTCGACGCCGTTGGCCGCCTGCGTGCGCAGGTTGCGCGCCTCGCGCTCGACCCGGCGCCGGTTGCGACGCACCTCGCGCTCCACGCGCGTCCGGTTGCGGCGGACGACGCGCTGGACGCGGTTGCGGCGCTGACGCAGCTCCCGCTCCACGCGCGTGCGGGTCTTCTTGAGCTCGCGCTCGACCCGGTTGCGCGCGGTGGTGCCACGGCGCTCGAACCGGCGCAGGTCACGCTCGACCTGGCGCTGCACGGTGTCGCGGGTGAAGTAGGGCTTGGTGGCGTCGATCACGTTGTCACGCGCGACCAGGGCCGCGCCGACCGGGATCAGCAGCGCCCGCTCGGCGTAGGTCTGGGCCTGCTGGAGCGGCGTGCGCTGGTTGAGCTCGCGAGTCGCGGCGGCGCGCTTGGCGGCGGCGCTTCGCCGGCGAGCGTTGGCGCGGCGGGAGGCGGCGGCCTTCTTGGCGGCAGCCGACCGGGGGGTGGCGGTGGCGGTGGGGCTCATGGCTGGTAGATCTCCTCCTCGGAGGTCTCGGGATTCGGTCCGTCCGGTGTCCTCGAGGGCGAGGCTATCCACCGAATGTGTGTTTGTAAACCCCGACTTCCCCATTGTTACAGATGCGGCTGTCAGACCGCGCACATCCCGCTCGCACCGAGCCGCGCCGGTTACGACTTTGTAACAGACGGAACGCGCGTTCGATTCAGCCAGGAGCGGGGGTTTTCCAGCTCGTCGAGCGTCGGGATCATCCCCGGATCCGTCCAGACGCGGTTGAGCGCGGCCAGCCCGTCCAGGGCCACCACCTCGTCACAGAAGCGCTTGCCCAGCTTGTACTGGCGCAGCTTGACGTCGAAGCCGAGCAGGCGCTGCAGCAGCCGCGCGGGGGCCGAGGGTGCGGCCCGCCGGCGCTCCATCGCCTCGCGCAGCCGGTCCAGCGAGGGGATCACCTCGACGCCCACGGCGTCCATCACGTGCTCCGCGTGGCCCTCGACCACGGCCATGGTGGCCTGCATGCGGTCGATCGTCTGGCGCTGCTGGGCGGTGGTGACCAGCGAGAGCAGATCGCCGTCGCCGGTGAGCGCGTCGATCCAGGCCCGCACGTCGTCGCCGCTGGGCAGGCGCAGCAGCCGAGCCGGGTCGAAGGCCACGTCGAGCGAATCGACCAGCTCGTGGATGAGTCCCGCCAGGTGCTCGCGCAGCCAGGGCACGGCCGCGAACTGGACCGCGTGGGTGACCTCGTGCAGCGCCACCCAGCGCAGGAGCTCGTCGGGATCGGCGGCCAGCTGCCGGGCGGCGTCGTCCAGGTTGGGCCCCACGAACAGGAGCCGGGCGGGCGCGTCCGGGTCGAGGATGACCACGTCGTACTGCCCCAGGACCCGGCGCGAGACGTACCCGAGCAGCACGCCCACCTCGGCGGAGAGCACGGTCCCCGCGCCCACGCGGATCGCGGGCGCCAGCGCGCCCGCTCCCTCGCCCACCTTCGCCATCAACGGCTCCAGGAGGGTGGGCATCGTACGGAGGTTGGCGTCGATCCACTGGTGGCGGGCCAGGAGCTCGGGGGGCGGGAGCGGGGCCGGGGGATGGAGCTCGGCGTAGGCGGCCACCAGCCGCTCGGACTCGGCCACGACCTCGGGCAGCTCCGGGCGCGGCCGCGCCGGCGGGGGCTGCCCGGCGACGGTGGTGGCGATGCGGCGGGTGAGCGACCAGTCGACCATCCCGACCATCATGGCAACCCGGCGAGCCCGGCCCGGATCACGCCCGCGGCAGCGCGCTGAGCTGGGCCAGGGTCTGGGCCGTCCGCGCCGCCACCACCGCGAAGTGCGCCTCGACGTCCAGCGGCGCGCCGAGCGGGCCCTCCGCGCCCGGGAACGCCACGTGCCCGCCCGCCTCGCGCACGATCAGCTGGCCGGCGGCAGCGTCCACGGCCCGCGTGCGCTTGATCGTGAACATGCCGTCCAGCCGGGCGGCGGCCACCTGGCACAGCGTGATGGCGATCGAGCCCAGCGCCCGCAGGCGGGCGGCGTGCTCCGGCAGGTCGGCCGCCACCTCGGCCACCCAGCGCGGGTCGGCCGACTCGATCCCCAGCACCTCGAGCTTGCCCGCCCGATTGCGGCGCTCGCCCACCGCCGGGTCCAGACGCTGCCCGTCGACCGTGGCCCCGGCGCCCCGGCGCGCCACCCACTCCTCGCCCGGCCCGAAGTCGTAGACGTAGGCGAAGGCGACGTCGGCCATCGTCGGCCCGTCGGCCACCGCGATCGAGATCGCGTACTGAGGGAGCGCGCGCTTGGCGTTGAGCGAGCCGTCGATGGGATCGATCACCACGCGCGTCGCCGGGTCGCCGTAGTCGACGATCCCGCGCTCCTCAGAGACCGCGCAGAACCGGTGCCCGGCGGCGGACAGCTCGTCCAGCAGCGAGAAGACGCACTGCTCGACTTCGCGGTCGATCTCCAGCGTCAGGTCGCCGCCCTCCCCCCGCTGGCCGGTCTCCACCGCTCGCTCCCGCGTGGTCGGGCTGCGGGCCAGGATGGCGTTGACGCCCTCCGTCGCCCGCCGGCAGAGCCCCAGCCAGTCGGCTTCCAGCGCGGTGGAGGGTGGGCTCATCTGCTCATATCCTAGGAGCGTGGCAGCGATCCTCGACGGTCTCACCGACGCCCAGCGCGAAGCCGTCACGCATCCGGGGGGACGGCTGCTTGTGGTGGCCGGCGCGGGCACGGGGAAGACCCGCACGCTGGTGGGCCGCTTCGCCTGGCTGGTGGAGCAGGGCGCCGGGCCGGAGGGGATCCTCGTGCTCACGTTCTCGGCCCCGGCCGCCGACGAGCTGCGGGCCCGCATCGAGGCGGCGGTGGAGCGGCCCTACGAGGAGCTGGCCGTCTCCACCTTTCACGCCTTCTGCGCCCGGCTGCTGCACGACGAGGCGCTGGCGGCGGGGCTCGACCCGTTCGCGGCGCCGGTCACGCCCGCCGACCGCCTGGCCCTGCTGCTGGAGCGTATCGACGCGCTCCCGTTCCGTCGCCACGACTTCCACGGCAACCCGGCCGCGCTGCTGGCCTCCTTCATCGACCGCTTCGACCGGCTCAAGGACGAGCTGGTGACCGCGGACGAGTACGAGGCCTGGGCGCGCGAGCTGCCCGACGACGAGCGCGGTGGGCGCGAGCGGGAGTTCGCCGCCGTCTACTCGGCCCACGACCGCATGCTGTCCGAGGCGGGCACGCTGGACTTCGGCGACCTGGTCCTGCGCGCCCATCGGCTGCTGGGCGAGCACCCCGAGGTCCGCGACCGGGTGCGCGCCCGCTTCCCCCACGTCCTGGTGGACGAGTTCCAGGACACCAACTACGCGCAGGGCACGCTGCTGGAGCAGCTGGCCGGCGACGACGTGACCGCGGTCGGCGACGACGACCAGGCGATCTACCGCTTCCGGGGCGCCTCGACCAAGAACCTGCGGGGCTTTGAGGACACGGGCGCCCGGGTGGTGCGCCTGGAGCGCTCGTTCCGCTGCCCCCAGCGGCTGCTGGACGCCGCGCACGCGGTGGTGGCCTCCACTCCCGACCGCATCGGCAAGGAGCTTCAGGGCCAGCCCGGCGGGCAGGTGGCGTTCTGGCGCTGCGTCAACGAGCGGGCGCAGGCGCAGGCGGCGGCGGCCGACATCGAGCGACTGCTCACCCGCGAGGGAGTGCGTCCCGAGCAGGTGTGCGTGCTGGTGCGCTCCGTGCGCCAGGAGGGCCAGGCGGTGGCGGTGGCGCTGGAGGAGCGGGCGGTGCCGTACCGGATCGTGGGCGCCGCGGCGTTCTTCCAGCGCGCCGAGATCCGCGACGTGCTGGCCTGGCTGCGCCTGCTGGCCGACCCGGGCGACGCCGGCGCGGTGGTGCGCGCGCTGGCGCGTCCCCCGATCGAGTTGCGGTCGGTGGACATCGCCCGCTGCACCCAGATCGCCCGGCGGCGCAAGCTGGACATGGTCTCGGCGCTGGTGGCGGCCACCGAATCGCCGCAGCTGCCGCCGGAGGCGCGCGAGCGCATCCTCGGCTTCCTGAAGGTGTACCGCTCCGGGTCTGCTGCCCTGGACACCTCGCGCCCCGACCTGTTCGTCCACCGCCTGATCGAGCGGTTGGGACTGCGCCGCCAGCAGCTGTTCGCGGCGCAGCCCGACGTGGTCGAGCGGCTGGTCAACCTGGCCAAGTTCGGCGAGCTGGCCAGCTCGTACGTGCGCCGCTCTCCCCAGGCCACCCCCCGCGAGTTCGCCCGCTACATCGCCGCGGTGGCCGAGGCCGGACTGCGCGAGGAGGAGGCGGTGGCCGAGACCGAGCCGCGGGCGGTGCAGGTCATGACCATGCACTCGGCCAAGGGGCTGGAGTTCGACCACGTCTACGTGCTGGGGCTGGAGTCGGGGCGGATGCCGGGGGCGCGGCGACGGACGCTGGAGCCGGTCCCGGACGAGCTGCTGCGCGAGGAGCTCCCGCCCGACGACCGCGAGGCGCACGCGGCCGAGATGCGTCGCCTGCTGCACGTGGCCATGACCCGCGCCCGGCGGCGGCTGGTGCTGGCCTACGCCGCCCGGGGCGAGCGCGGGGACCCGCGGACTCCGTCGCCGTTCCTGGACGAGGCCCGCGCCGCGGCGCACACCGTCTGGGAGGAGCGCGACGAGGAGCTGTTCGGTCCCGCCGAGTCGCTGCACGCCACCTTCCGGATGATGCGCGAGGAGCTGCTGGACACGGTGGCCCGCACGGCCGGGCGGCTGGGCGAGCTGCGCTTCGACACGGACCTGGACGTCTCGCACGCGGTCGTCCGCTACCTGGAGCTGCTCAAGCTGGCGGCGCTGCTGGAGCGCCCGGCCGAGCAGGACGTGGCCGACGCGCTGCCGGAGATCAATGCCCGCCTGGCCCGGGCGGTGACGACCGAGCAGCGGGAGATCTTCGAGACCTCGGCGCTGGACGAGTACCTGCTGGACGCGGAGCGCGACGCCCGAAGGCGGGCGGCCGCGGTGGTGGCCCGCGACGAGCCCTCGCTGGAGGCCTTCCTCCCCAAGCGCGGCGATGGCCTGATGCTGTCGGCCTCTGACGTGGACACGTACCGGATCTGCCCGCTGCGCTACAAGTTCGCGCGCGTCTTCCGGATCCCCTCGGAGCCCACGCTGGCGCAGCGGTTCGGGATCCTGGTCCACCAGGTGCTCGAGCGCTTCCACGCCGGGGGCGGGACGCGCACGCTGTCCGAGCTGCTGGGGCTGCTGGACGCCGGCTGGCGGCGCGGCGGCTTCGGGGACAGCGAAGAGGAGCGCCAGCTGCGGGACAAGGCCGGCGGCGCGCTGCGGCGCTACTACGAGCGCTTCCGGGCCGAGGACGGCGAGCCGGTGTGGTTCGAGCGCCCGTTCTCGTTCCGGCTGGGACCGCACCTGGTGAGCGGGCGCGTGGACCGGGTGGACCGCCTGCCCGACGGCTCCTACGAGCTCATCGACTACAAGACCGGGCGGCCGAAGACGCCCGCCCAGCTCAAGGACGACGTGCAGCTGTCGCTGTACGCGGTGGGCGCGAGCGAGGCCTGGTCGCTGCAGACGGCCGGACAGGCCTACTACTACGTGCTCGACGACGCGAAGGTCCCGGTGGACCCCGACGACGTCGATCGCGACTGGATCCGGGAGACCGTGCTGGAGGTGGCGGACGGGATCCTGGCCCAGGGATTCGAGCCCACGCCGTCCTACGCGGCCTGCTCGACCTGCGACTTCCGGATCATCTGCCCGGCGGCGGAGCGCTAGCTAGCCGTCCTGGCCGCGCTGGCGCAGGAAGCGCTGGAACTCGCGGGCGATGGTGTCGCCCGAGGGCACGTCCGAGGGGTTGAACGGGGTCTCCTCGACGTCCTCGGCGGCGGCCTCCAGGCGCTCGACGAACGCCTGTACGTCGGGGTCGCTCTGCACGGCCAGGTTGACCTGGCGCTCGTAGTCGACCGACGCGCTCTCGAGCTCGGAGGCGTCGACCGACACGCCGACCAGGCCCTCGAGCTTGCGGACGAGGGCGAGCGCCGCCTTGGGGTTGGGCGCGGCGGCGACGTAGTGGGGGACGGCCGCCCAGAGGCTGGCCGACGGCATGCCGGCCTGGGCGCAGGCGGAGTGCAGGACGCCGGTGATGCCGGTCGGACCCTCGTAGCTGGCGGAGCGCAGCCCCAGGCGCTCGACCAGCGTGTCGTCGGAGGCCAGGCCGGTGATCGAGACGGGGCGCGAGTGAGGTACGTCGGCGAGCAGCGCGCCGAGGGTGACCACCATCTGCACGCCCAGCGCCTCGGCCAGCTCCACGATCACGTTGCAGAACGTGCGCCAGCGGTAGGACGGCTCGTGCCCGACGAGGAGGACGAGGTCGCGAGGCGCGCGAGGGACGCGAGCCTCGAACAGCTCGGTCTCGGGCCAGGTGATCTCGCGGCTGCGCCCCTCGGTGAGGCGGATGCGCGGGCGGGTGGCCTGGAAGTCGAAGAACTCCTCGGGGTCGATGCTGGCGAAGCGGCTCCCCTCCAGGGCGGAGCCGACGAAGCCGACCGCGGTGGAGGCGGAGTCCGCGGCGTCGTTCCAGCCCTTGAACGCGCAGACGAGGGCGGGCGCGCGCAGGGCGTCCGGCCGGCGATCCCAGATCAGGGGAGGCACCGTTTCACGGTAGCGCGCCGTCGTCCCGGGCGCGCGCGCTCGCGGCCCCGTGATCGTGCTCGTCATGCCCGGGCCCGCGCCGCACCGTCTGCCAACTCTCCCAGGTGATGCGCAGGATGAGGGCGGCGATCAGGAGCCCGATGATCGGGTCGGCGACGGTGGCGCCGGCGGCCACGACGATCGACGTGACGATGACGCTCGCGCTGACCAGAGCGTCGCTGCGGGCGTGCTGGCCGTCGGCGACGAGCGCCGGGCTGTCGAGGCGGCGGCCGGCGTTGGTTCGGACGCGGGCGGCGATCGCGTTGCCCACGACGCCTGCGGCGCCCGCCAGGCCGAGCGCCAGGAGGTGCGTCGGCGCGAGCGGGTGGACGAAGCGGTCGACGGCCAGCCCGATCGCGGTGAGCGCACTGGCCAGGATGGCCACGACCACGGCCACGCCCGCGCCGCGCTCCACGCGGTCCGACCCGAGGAAGAACGCGAGGCCGAGAGGCAGCGCGGTGAGCGCGTCGCCGGCGTTGTGGATGAGGTCGGCCAGCAGCGCGACGCTGTCCGTGAGGACGTAGATGACGCCCTGGATGGCGGCGGTGACCCCGAGGATGCCCAGCGACGCACCCACGGCCCGGAGGCCCTCGCGCGACCGCTTGACGGCGTCGGGGACGAGGCCGTGGGTGTGGGCGGCGGGTTCGGTCTTGGTCTCCGCTCGGCCTTGGGCTGCGGCGCGCGCCATGGCTGCATTATCGGGATCGTCGGA
>VAXS01000189.1 GCA_005883255.1 Actinomycetota bacterium
TCATGCTCCCCGGCCAGGACGGGCTGGCCGTGCTCGGCCGGGTCCGGGCGGTCCGCCCCGAGGTCCCGGTGATCGTGCTCACCGCGCGGGGCACGCTGGACGACAAGGTGGGCGGGCTGGACGCGGGCGCCACCGACTACATCACCAAGCCGTTCGCCTTCGACGAGCTCGCCGCCCGGATCCGGGCGCACCTGCGCCTGCCGCCGCGGGCCACCGACACCGTGCTGGAGGCGGCGGGCATCCGGATCGACCTGCTGCGCCGCCGGGTCACCCGCGACGGCCGGCGGGTGCAGCTCTCGCCCCGCGAGATCGACGTGCTGGCCTTCTTCCTGCGCCAGCCCGACCAGGTGCTCTCGCGGGAGCGCATCCTCAGCGGGGTGTGGGGGATCGACGACGACTCGCGCAGCAACCTGGTGGACGTCTACGTCGGGTACCTGCGGCGCAAGCTGGCCCTGCCCGGGCGGCCCGCGCCGATCCAGACGCGCCGGGCCGCCGGCTACCGGCTGGTGACCGGTGTCTGAGCTGCGCGGCCTGCGCCTGCGACTCACGCTGAGCATCGCGCTGGTGCTGGTGCTGGCCGTGGGGGCGACCTTCTTCGCCATCTACCGGGGGACCGGATCGCGGCTGCGCGCCCGCATCGACCACGAGCTGCGCGACGAGGTCGCCGCCTTCACCGCGCGCGGGGTGCCGGCCGGGGCCGCGACCCCGGGCGCCGTGGCGGCCGCCGGGCGGCGCTACATCGCCGCCCAGCCGTTCCGCGCCTCCGCGCGGCTGCTGATCGAGCGCGTGGCCGGGGCCGGGGTCCTGACCAACCAGCCCGAGCTCGTGCCCACGAGTCGGGAGCGCGGCGAGCCCAGTCGGGAGCAGCTCGCCGAGGACCGGCAGGCCCGGGCGCTGCTGGGAGCGCCCGCGGGCTTCTCCACGCTCGAGCTGCGCGACCTGGGAGCGCTGCGCCTCCGGACCGCCACCGTGCGCCGGGACGGCCGCGTGGCGGCGGTGGTGAGCGTGGGGGAGCCGCTGGCGCCCGTGCACAGCGCCCAGCTCGACGTGGCCCAGACGTTCGCGCTGGCCGGCGCCCTGACGCTGGCGGCGGCGCTGCTGGCCGCCTACCTCGTGGCCGCCCGCACCGCCCGGCCGCTGCGGCGCATGGCGGCGATCGCCGCCCGGGTGGACGCCGGGGACCTGTCCCCGCGCATCCGGCGCGAGGGGCCGCGCGACGAGGTGCGCGTGCTGGCCGACGCCTTCGACCACATGCTCGACCGGCTCGAGACCGCGTTCGCCCGCCAGGCCGGGTTCCTGGCCGACGTCTCGCACGAGCTGCGCACGCCGCTGACCGTGCTGCGCGGGCAGCTGGAGGTGCTGGCGCGCGACCCCGCCTTCACCCGCGAGGACTTCGACCGGGTCGAGCGCATCGCCCGGGCCGAGATCGCGCGCATGGAGAAGCTGGTGGACGACCTCCTGCTGCTCGCCCACAGCGACGAGCCCGAGTTCCTGCACCCGCGCCCCGTGCCGCTGCGGCCCTACCTCGAGGAGCTCCTCGCCGGCGTGGCCGCCACCGCCGACCGCGACTTCCAGCTGGCCTGCTCCACCGACGGCATGCTGCCCGGCGATCCCGACCGGCTCGCGCAGGCCCTGCGCAACCTCCTGGCCAACGCGGTGGCGCACACCGGTCCCGGCGGCCTGGTGCGCCTGGAGGCCACGGTCTCGGAAGGCGGGCTGACGCTGGCGGTCGAGGACGATGGGCCGGGGATCCCTCCCGACCAGCGGGCGCTGGTCCTGGAGCGCTTCCACCGCCTCGACGTCTCGCGCAGCCGCAGCACCGGCGGGACCGGCCTGGGCCTGGCGATCGCCCGCGCCATCGTGGAGGCGCACGGGGGGACGATCCGGGTGGGCGCCTCCGCGGCCGGCGGAGCGCGGATCGCCCTCACGCTCCCGGACCGTCGACCGGCGGACGCCCGCGCCGCGCCGGCGGCGGTCAGGTATGGCGCAGCTCGTCCTGCGGGTGCACCGCCGAGGGCTTGACCTCGATCACGATGCGCTCGCCCGGCGCCAGCCCGCTCTGCACGCGGGCGGCGCTCAGCGCCACCAGCGCCTTGACGATCGGCAGGACGCGCTCGGCCTGGTCGACAGCCTCCGGGCTGGCCTGCTCGCCCTCGGCCGGCTGGACGCCCTTCATCTCCGGAAACTCCACCGCCACGCCGCGCTCGGTCGACCGCACCCCGCGGGCCAGCAGCGGACTCTGCTCGCCCAGGGCCTCGACCAGGGCGTCGTGCACCGCGGCGGGATCGTCGGTCCGCTCCATCCAGATCGTGATGTCGAAGAGGGGGGAGGGTCCGGCCATGACCGCAGTCTAAGACCGTCGGGCTTCGCGCCGGGCGGCGCGCCACGACCGATCGAGTAGCCTCGCCTCATGGCGGGCACCGGTCCGATCCTGATCGCCTACGACGGGTCTGCGGGCGCGCGCGAGGCGATCGCCCGCGCCGGACAGATCCTGGGCGACCACGGGGCGATCGTGCTGACGGTCTTCGAGCCGATCGGCCCGCCCGATCCCTCCCACCCGATCGACGCGATCCTCAGCGCCATCGGCACTCCGCCGGAGGAGTTCAACCGGGAGGCCGAGCGGCTGGCCCGGGAGATGGCGGAGGACGGGTGCCGCCGTGCGGCCGCGGCCGGAGTCGACGCCAGCCCGCGCGCCGAGCCGCTGCGCGACAGCGTGGTGCGCACGATCCTGGACGCGGCGGAGGCCACGGACGCCTGCGCCGTCGTGGTGGGCTCGCGGGGGCGCTCGCCGGCCCGGGAGCTGCTGCTGGGAAGCGTCTCCGCGGCCGTCGCTCGCGCGACCGAGCGGCCCCTCCTCGTCGTGCCGCCGCCCAAGGACGGAGCGTCGGCCTAGATGGCGGCGGACGGACCCGTCCTGCTCTGCTACGACGGCTCGCCCTTCGCGCGCGCCGCGATCGCCGAGGCCGATCGCCAGCTGGCGCCAGGGCGGCGGGCGCTGGTGGTCACCGTCTGGCAGCCGCTGGAGTCGATCCCGTTCTACGGCGCGCCCCTGGCCCCGGTCGGCCCGGACGTGGACCAGGGACTGACCGCCGAGGCGGAGGAGACCGCGCGCGAGGGGCTGGAGCTGGCCCGGGAAGCCGGATTCGACGCCGAGGCGGCGATCGAGCGGGGCGCGCCGACGTGGCGGTCGATCGTCGAGGTGGCCGACGACCGGGACGCCTCGCTGATCGTCATCGGCTCGCACGGTCGCCACGGCATCGAGTACGCCCTCATGGGCAGCGTGGCCACGGCCGTCGCGCACCACTCGAAGCGGCCGGTCCTGATCGTTCGCGAGTAGCCGGCGCCTAGCGGGCGTCCCGCCGACCCTGGTCCGCCCGCGGGTGCCGCGGCAAGGGCGCGTCCTAGATCCAGCGCCGGGTCCGCGCCCGGAAGCGGCGGTACTCCTGGCCGAAGCGGCGCTCCAGGTAGCGCTCCTCGCGCTCGATGACCCCGCGCTGGATCACCGCCAGGACCACCGGCAGCGGCAGGAGGGCCCACGGCGCGTTCGCCAGCAGGGCGATGCCGGCGAACGGCCCGAAGCGCACGCCGGCGGGCACCGACGCGTCGGGCAGGAGCGCGTCGAGCCCGAAGCCGACCCCCAGTCCGACCAGATAGATCAGGGGCGGAGGCGCGATCACCTGGGCGGTGTCGCGATCGGCGGCGCCCTGCGACTCGGCGGTCACGCTGGCGCGCAGTGTGACGGGCCGGACGCGACGAGGCCCCCGCCCGGCGGGGCGGGGGCCTCGAGCTCTGCGCGCTTGCTTGTTCCTAGTCCTACGCGAGACGACCGCGAACGCGGTCCACCAGCTCGCGGTCGAGCGCCCGGCGGTTGCGCCGCAGGGTGGCCGCGCCGCGCCGCTCGAAGCGGTTCAGGGCGCGGCGGGTCCGGCGCCGATCGGTGGCCGTGCGCGCGGTCTTGGTCAGCCGCTCGCGGGCTTCCGCGGCGGCGCCTATCGGGATGAGCAGCGCGCGCTCGGCGCTCCGGGACAGAGCCTCGATGCGGGTGATCTCGGCCTCGGCCCGACGCCGGGTTGCGTTCCGCCCGCGACTGTGCCGGGCGGCGTTGCGCTTGCGCGTGGCCGCGGCCTTCTTGGCGGCCGCCTGGCGCTGTGTGCGTGTCTGGGTCGCCATGTCAGATCAGCTCCTTCGGATTCGTACTTGCTCTCTTTTGGCCTAACCCCGGGGCCGGCGAGGCAAACGCCATATCGGGTGCGGATCCACACAAGTACGGGGCCAATCCCGTTCCGGCACCTGCGTGTGCGCCGCCCCGCGCGGAAGGAACGCGCCGGGTGGCATCGAAACAAGGCTCCCCATGAAGCGCGCCTCGACCGTCCCGCCGCCGGCGGGGATCAACGGCCACCAGAGCCTCTCCGCCTACATCCGCGATCGCTTCGACGACTTCTCGCGGTCGCAGAAGGACGTGGCCCAGTACATCGTCGACCACCTCGACGAAGCCGCCTTCCAGACCGCCGAGGCCCTGGCGCGCCGGGCCAGCACGTCCTCGTCGACCGTCGTGCGCTTCTCGCAGGCTCTGGGCTTCGAGGGCTTCCCCGAGCTCCAGCAGGCGGCGCGCGAGGAGTACCGCCGGCGCGGGCCCGGCGCCGGCGTCGAGACCGCCGCCCCGCTGTTCTCGCTGGACCAGAACGAGTACGAGTCGGCCCTGGCCGCCGACCACGTCAACCTCGAGGACACCGCGCGCCGCACGTCGCGCTCCGAGGTGCAGGCGGCGATCGAGCAGCTGGCCGTGGCCGAGCGGATCCTGATCGCCGGGACCGACCAGATGGCGTTCTTCGCCTCCTACCTGCGACACCTGCTGATGCTGCTGGACCTGCGGGCGGAGCTGGTGGCCAGCCCCTCCCAGGAGGCGCTGGGGCGCCTGGCCCGCATCGACGACGAGACGCTGGTGGTGGGACTCTCGGCCGGGCGCGCGCATCCCCTGGTCCTGCGCACGATGAAGCTGGCCCGCCATCGCAAGGCGTCCTCGATCGCCATCGCCGACGCCACCCTGTCGGAGATCGCCAAGCTGGCGCAGATCACGCTCTACTACTCCTCCAACACCCCCGCGTTCGTGCGCTCGCACGTGGGGCTGTTGAGCGTCGTGCAGGCCCTGGCGTTCGGCGTCTACGCGCGCGACGCCGAGCACCACGACCACCGCATCCGGGCCTTCCGGCTCAAGTAGCGCCCGCCACTTAACCGCCTCTTCACCTCCGGTTCAGGCCGCCTGCGAATCTCTCGTGTGTAAGCCTCGCCCGGCGGGAAGGGGCTTCAGAGAGACAGTCACCGGAGTCTGTCCCGGCCCCGGCGAGGGTCAACCGAGAGGAGAGAGCCATGCCGACCGCGCGGCTGTCGGCGCTCGACGCGTCCTTCCTGGAGATCGAGAGCCCCACGGCGCACATGCACGTGGGCTGGGTGGCGACGTTCCTGCCCCCGGCCAACGGCGTGCGCCCCACGTTCGAGGAGCTGCGCGACCACGTGGCCAGCCGGCTGTGGCGCGCGCCCCGCTACCGCCAGCGCCTGGCGCCGGTCCCGCTGGGGCTGGCCCCTCCGCGCTGGGCCGACGACGAGTCGTTCGACGTCTGCAACCACATCCTGCACAGCCCGGCGCGCGACCTGGCCGAGGTGGCCGACATGGCCATGTCGGTGCCGCTGTGCCGCGAGCGCCCGCTGTGGGAGCTGTGGATCGCCGACGAGCTGGGCGACGGCCGCATCGGGGTGGTGGGCAAGGCCCACCACTGCCTGGTGGACGGCATCGCGGCGGTCGAGCTGGCGTCGCTGATGCTCGATCCGGAGCCCGACCCGCCGGTGCCCGTGCCCGAGCGCTGGCGCCCGGCGCGACCCCCGGGCGCGCTGGACGCGCTGGGCCACGGCATGCGCAGCCTGGTGCGCGCGGAGCTGGCGGTGCTGGGCGCGCCCGCCCGCCTGGCCCGCTCCCCGCGGCGCCTGCTCGACCTCCCCGACCAGGCGCGCCGGGCCGCGTCCGTCCTGGTCGACACCGTCGACCCGGCGGCGCCGACACCGGTCCTCAACGAGCCGATCTCCCCGCTGCGGCGCCTGGCGTTGTTCGAGCGCCCGCTGGAGGACCTGCAGCGCGTGAAGCGGCGCTTCGGGACCACCCTCAACGACGTGCTCCTGGCGGTGTGCGCCGGCGGCGTGCGCGACCTGTTCGGGACGCGCGGACAGCCGGCGATCCCGCTCAAGACGATGGTGCCCGTCAACGTCCGTGGCGACGAGGCCGCCGGCGACCTGGGCAACCAGATCTCGTTCATCTTCGTCGACCTGCCGTGCGACGAGGCCGACCCGGTGAGGCGGCTGGAGCGCGTGCACCGCGCGACCACCGCGCGCAAGCGCGCGGGCCAGCCGGCGGTGGCGGGCGCGGCGCTGCGGGCGCTGGGCTACACGCCGCCTCCGGTGCAGCACGTGGCCGCGCACGCGGCGGCCAGCCCCCGCGCCTACAACCTGGTCATCTCCAACATCCCCGGCCCGCGCGAGCCGATGTACATGCGCGGCTGCCGGATGGAGGCCGCCCACCCGGTGGTCCCGCTGTCCGACGGCCACTCGCTGTCGATCGGGCTCACCACGATCGGCGCGCGCGCCTGCTTCGGCCTATACGCCGACCGGCGCACGCTGCCCGACGCCGACCTGGTGGCCGAGCGGGTGGACCTGGCGGTGGACGAGCTGCTGGGCGTGGCCGAGTAGCCGCACAGCGGCCGATTGGTGGACGCGGGCGGGCCCCGACCCGCCATTACACTGCGGCTATGCGCGACGAGGCGACCTTCCGCGTCAAGGCCGGCCTGGCCGAGATGCTCAAGGGCGGCGTGATCATGGACGTGGTCACGCCCGAGCAGGCGAAGATCTCCGAGGACGCGGGCGCCGCCGCGGTGATGGCGCTGGAGCGCGTCCCCGCCGACATCCGCCGCGACGGGGGCGTCGCCCGCATGTCGGACCCGATCATGGTCCGCGGCATCCAGGAGGCGGTGACGATCCCGGTCATGGCCAAGGCCCGGATCGGCCACTTCGCCGAGGCGCAGGTGCTGGCGGCGCTGGAGGTCGACTACGTGGACGAGTCCGAGGTCCTCACGCCCGCCGACGAGGCTCACCACATCGACAAGTGGGCGTTCAAGGTCCCGTTCGTGTGCGGCGCCACCAACCTGGGCGAAGCCCTGCGCCGCATCGCCGAGGGCGCGGCGATGATCCGGTCCAAGGGCGAGGCCGGCACCGGCGACATCGTCGAGGCCGTGCGCCACCTGCGGGCGATCACCGGCGAGCTGCGCCGGCTGGGCGCGCTCTCGGAGCAGGAGCTGTTCGGGGCCGCCAAGGAGCTGCAGGCGCCCCACGACCTGGTGGTCTCGGTGGCCCGCGCCGGCAAACTGCCGGTGCCCCTGTTCTGCGCGGGCGGAATCGCCACCCCCGCCGACGCGTCCCTGGTCATGCAGCTGGGCGCCGAGGGGGTGTTCGTGGGCTCGGGCATCTTCAAGTCGGCCGACCCGCCGATGCGCGCCCGGGCGATCGTGGAAGCGACCACGCACTTCAACGATCCCGAGCGCGTGGCGAAGGCGTCCGAGGGCCTGGGCGCCCCCATGGACAGCCTGGAGGCGCGCAAGCTGGCCGACGAGCAGTTGCTGTCACCGCGAGGCTGGTAGCGCGCCGTGGTCCCGGTGGTCGGGATCCTCGCCCTCCAGGGCGACTTCGAGGCCCACGCCCGCGTGCTGCGCGAGCTGGGGGCTGAGCCCCGCGAGGTCCGCATTCCCGCCGACCTGGAGGGGCTGGACGGGCTCATCCTCCCCGGCGGCGAGTCGACGGTGATGACGCTGGGCATCGCCCGCGAGGGACTGGCCGAGCCGCTGCGCGAGCTGGTGGACGCCGGGACCCCGGTGCTGGGCACCTGCGCCGGCCTGATCGTGCTGGACCGCGACCACCTGGGCGCGCTGGACATCCGCGCCCGCCGCAACGCCTTCGGCCGCCAGGTCCGTTCGTTCGAGGCGGACCTGGAGCTGGCGGGCGTGGACGGCGGTCCGGTGCGGGCGGTGTTCATCCGCGCCCCCTGGATCGACGACCACGGGCCGGACGTCGAGGTCCTGGCCGAGGTCGAGGGGCACCCGATCGCGGCCCGCCAGGGCAACGTCCTGGTGCTGGCCTTCCACCCCGAGCTGGGCGGCGACCGCCGGGTGCACGAGCTGTTCCTGGACGCGGTGCGGGCGGCGGCGGCCAGCCCGGGCTAGACCGCCAGCCCGTGGCGCACCGTGTTCTCGGTGATCGTCTCGGAGTCCACGAACTGGAGCAGGTAGTCCGGTCCGCCGGCCTGGGCGCCGGTCCCCGACAGGCGACGGCCGCCGAAGGGCTGGCGGCCCACCTTGGCGCCGGTGATCGCGCGGTTCACGTACAGGTTGCCCACGGGAGCGGCCGCCACGACCCGCTCGACCGTGGCGGGATCGCGCGCGAACAGGCCGCCGGTGAGGGCGAACGGGAGCCCGTCCAGGACCGCCAGCGCCGCCTCGACGTCGGCCACGGGCTCGACCGTGAGCAGCGGGCCGAACACCTCCTCCTGGAGGACCGGCGACTCCGGGGGCACGTCGCCCACCAGCGTGGGGGAGACGAACCAGCCCTCGGCGGGGGCGTCAGGGCCCCGTGCCAAGACGCGCCCCTCCCGGCCCGCGCGCTCGCGATAGCCCAGCACCCGTTCCTGGGCGGCGCGTTCGATCAGCGGCGGTACCTCGGTCCCCAGCTCCTGCGCCTGCCCGACCACCAGGACCTCCACGGCGCCGGCCAGGCGCTCCACGAGTGAGTCGTGGATGGCCGCGTGGACCAGCACCCGGGAGGCGGCCGAGCACTTCTGCCCGGCGTAGGCGAACGCCGAGGAGGCGATCGCCGGGACCGCCTCGTCGAGGTCGGCGTCGGCGTCCACGATCACGCAGTTCTTGCCGCCCATCTCGGCCACCACGCGCTTGACGTGCCTCTGTCCGGGGGGCGTGCGGGCGGCCGCCTCGACGATCTCCAGTCCCACCGCCGCCGAGCCGGTGAAGGCGATCGTGTGCACGCCCGGGTGTCGCACCAGCGCGGCGCCCACCTCGCCGGCGCCGGGGAGCAGCGCCAGCGCTCCCGGTTGGACGCCGGCGGCGCGCAGGATCGAGACCAGCTCGCCGGCGGAGCCCGGCGACTGCTCGGCCGGCTTGAGCAGCGCGGCGTTGCCCGTGGCCAGCGCGGCCGCGGTCATCCCGGCGGGGATGGCCAGCGGGAAGTTCCAGGGGGCGATCACCGCCGTCACGCCGCGCGCCCGGTAGCGCAGGCGGTTGTGCTCGCCCGGCGCCTGCGCCACCGGCCGCCCGCGCTCCAGCTCGAGAGCACCGCGGGCGTAGTACTCGAGGAAGTCGATCGCCTCGCAGACGTCGGCGTCGGCCTCGGGCCACGGCTTGGCGCACTCCCGCACCTCCAGCGCGGCCAGCTCCAGGCGGCGCTCGCGCAGCAGCGCCGCCGCCCGCACCAGCGCCGCCGCCCGCTCGCCGGCCGGGCACCGGCTCCAGTCGCGAGCCGCGTCGCTCGCGGCGGCCACGGCGGCGTCCACGTCGGCGGTGCCCGCCTCGCCCGCGACCGCCACCACCCGCTCCGGGCGTCCGGGGTCCGTGGAGGTCAGCCCCTCGTCCGGGCCGTGGTCGTCGCCGATCAGGATCGGCACCCGGAGGGGCAGGCGCTCGTCGAGCTCCGCCAGGGCAGCCGCCAGCGCCGCCCGTACGGGCGCCCGGCGCAGCTCTAGGACCGGCTCGTTGGCAAACGGCTGCGGGTCGGTCACGGCGCCGCCAGGAGCTCCTCGAGCGGCGCGCCCCGGGCCTGCTCGCCCAGGAACGACTCGTTGGACGTGTTCTCCAGGAGCCGCCGAGCGCAGGTTGTGGGAGGCGATCGCCACGCGGACCGCGGGCCGGGCGTCGAGCAGCGTGCGGGTCAGGGCCTCGAAGTTGCGATCGCAGTCCGCCTTGTCCTCGAACACGGGAGCCGGCCACCCGTGCTGGCCGGCCTCGATCACCTCGTGGTCCCAGTACGCGCCCTTCACCAGCCGCACCACCAGCGGGGGCGTGCGCGGGACGGCGCGAGCCCACTCCAGCACCCGCTCGAGCTGCTCGGGCGAGTCCCGGAGGTAGGCCTGGAGCACGAGTCCGGAGGACGGGCCGCGCGCGAGCTCGTCCTCGCCCAGCAGCTCGAGCAGCAGGTCCAGCACGGCGTCCCGCGAGTCCAGCGACTCCATGTCGACGTGCAGGTGCGCCCCGAGGTCGCGGGCGCGAGCCAGCAGCCGGCGCAGGCGCCCGGCCGCGTCGCGCTGGCCCAGCTCGGGGGCGTCGGGTCGCAGCAGCGGGGTGAGCGCCGACACCTTCACCGAGAGGTTGGCGCGGGGGATCGGCCCGGCGGAGTCGCGCTCCAGCTCCGGCCGCTCCGGCCAGCGCGCGGACGCGGCGGCCAGCTCGTCCAGGGCCGCCTGGGAGCGCTCCGCGTAGCCGTCGGCCTCGGCCTCGGTCACCGTGGCCTCGCCCAGGAGGTCCAGCGAGGCCCCGGCCCCACGGTCCCACAGGGAGCGCAGCGCGCCCAGCGCCTCGCCGGGCGTCTGGCCCACGATGAAGCGATGGGCCATGTGCCGCACGCCGGCCGCGGCCGCCGCCCCCAGCGCCGTCCGGCCGGCCCGGGTGTGCGCCACTCGCATCGCCGCCTGGAACGGCAGCGGCCGCTCCTCGACGTCCGCCAGGAAGTGGGTGAGATGGCGGGCGAGGTCGTCGAGCGAGCGGCAGGCCGGCGCCACGTCCACGAAGCGGAAGAGGGCGGCGCGCAGCTCGGCGTCGCGCGAGGCCACCTCCATGGTCTTGTCGTCGACCGCCCGCAGCGGA
>VAXS01000084.1 GCA_005883255.1 Actinomycetota bacterium
CGCCAGGACAAGAACACGATGCAGGCCTCGATCGAGACGCGCGTCCCCTTCCTGGACCCGGCGGTGGTGGCACTGGCGCTCAACCTCCCGCTGGAGGGGCGCACCCGGCCACTGCGCAAGGGGGTCCTGCGCGACCTGGGCCGCCGGCACCTGCCGGCGGCGGTGGCCGCGCGGGCCAAGGTGGGGTTCGGGTTCGACGTCCGGCGCTACCTGGCGCCCGCCGCCCGCCCGGAGTTCCTGGCCGACGGCCGGCTGCGCGAGGCGCTGGGCTTCGGCCGCGAGGAGTGGCGGGAGGCCACCGCCGGTCTCGCCCACGACCAGGCCCTGCGGGTGTGGACGGGCGAGGTCTGGTGCCGGCTGTTCCTCGAGGGCCAGCCGGTGGCGGCGGTGGAGGACGCGCTGTGGCGGTGACGTCGCCGGTGGCCCGGCGGCTCACCGCGCAGCTGCTGGCCGGACCGCCGGCCCGCGACCCGGTGGCGGTGGCCGAGCGCCTGCTGGCCGTGCAGGCGCAGGATCCCCGGGGCGCGCGCCTGGCCGTCCGGGCGCGCTCCACCGGCCTCTCGGCGGCGGACGTGGACCGTGCGCTGACCGAGGACCGCTCGCTGCTGATCACCTGGCTGAACCGCGGGACGCTGCACCTGGTGCGCCGCGAGGACTACCCGTGGCTGCACGCGCTCACCGCGCCCCGCCTGCTCACCGCCTGCCTCCGGCGCTTGGCGCAGGAGGGCGTGACGCCCGGCGAGGCCGACCGCGGCGTCGCGATCCTCGAACGCTCGCTGGCGGACGAGGGGCCGTTGACCCGGGAGCAGCTCGCCGCCCGCCTCTCCGGCGCGGGCGTCCGCATCGAGGGACAGGCCCTCGTGCACCTGCGCATGCTGGCCGCGGTGCGCGGGCTCACGGTGCGCGGCCCGATGGTCGGCCGCGGCCACGCCGACGCGCTCGCGCGGGACTGGCTGGGCGAGCCGGCGCCCGTGGACCGCGACCGCGCGCTGGCCGAGCTGGCCCGGCGCTACCTCGCCGGCCACGGCCCGGCCGGCGACCGCGACCTGGCCAAGTGGGCGGGCCTCCCGCTGCGCGACGCTCGCGCCGGGCTGGAGGCGATCGCCGGCGAGCTCCGGGAGCGCCCGGACGGTCTGGTCGACCTGGCGGGCCGCCGGCGCGCCGCGCCGCTTCCGCCGCCGCGGCTGCTGGGCGCCTTCGACCCGCTCCTCTTGGGCTGGGCTTCCCGCGAGTCGATCGTCGGCCCGCACGAGCGCCGGCTGGTGGGTGGGGGCCTCTTCCACCCGTTCGCGCTGGTGGACGGCCGGGCCGCGGCCCGCTGGCGCCTGCGGGGCGGCGAGGTCGCGATCGAGCCCTTCGGTGGGCTGCGGCGGGAGGACGCCGCCGCGCTCGAGGCGGACGCCGCCGACGTCGTGCGCTTCCTGGGCTAGCCGAACAGCGGTAACGCCCGCCGGCGGGCCAGGGCGTCCATCCCGCGCTGGAGGCTGGACTGCACCTCCTCGTAGCGCGCCTCGACGTAGTCGTCGTCGGCCGCCCGCTCGGGATCGTGGTCCAGCTCGATCGGGTCCTGGAACGCGGTGCGGATCTTCGCCGGGAACGGGATCTCCGGGAGCAGCGCCGGCGACAGCCCCCACGGCGCCTGGACGGCGACCGGGAACACCTTCAGGCGGGCCACCCGATCCAGCTGCAGCAGCTTCGCCAGCCGCCGGCCGCTGGCCAGGATCGGCATCGCGTCGGGCCCGCCCACGGTCGCGATCGGCACGATCGGCACGCCGGTGTTGATGGCCAGGCGAACGAACCCGGTGCGGCCGGCCAGGATCGCCTGGTCGCGCCTCACCCAGGGCCGCAGCGAGTCGCGCTCGCCGCCGGGCCAGAGCGCCACGTCGTGTCCGGCCGCCAGCGCCGTGGACATGCTGTCCGGCGCCGCCGGGAGCACGCCCATGCGCCGGAAGTAGGCGCCGACGACCGGCAGGGCCATCAGGGCGTCGTGCGCGGTCCCGTGCAGCGGTCGCTCCGAGCCGAAGCGTCGCCACCACTGGACGCCCACGGTCCAGGCGTCCCAGACGAAGGGCGCCCCGGAATGGATCCCCACCAGCAGCACGGGCGGGTCGGGAATGCGCTCCCAGCCCTCGATCTCCATGCGAAACCAGTAGTCCATGAGCGGGTTCCACAGGTACCGCTGGCGCTCCATGAAGTCGTAGTCGGGGCCGTCGAGCGACCACTTTCCCGCGCGCCCGGCGACCCAGCCCGCAGCTCCCGACTGGTCCTTGCGGCGCCGATCGACCTTGCGCCGCGCCTGCTCGGCGTGACGTTCCGCCTGGCGGCGCGGGCTCGGCCCGGCGTCCCGGGACCGACCGGGTCGTCTCTCACGTGCTCTCTGTGCCTCGGCCAACGCCGTCACCCTCCTAACCACTCCGCTACCCGTCACATTGGCGCGATAACACGGCAGCGTCAGGTCGCGAGCCGAATCGGCGATCCTGGCGGTGCGGTTCAGGGCTTGGGCGGCGGCGTCGCCTTCTCGGGCGGGATCCCGAAGCGCTGCTCGTAGGCGGTGTTCAGCTCCCGCCAGCCGCTCGGCAGGCGCTCGCCGTCCTCGCCGTGAGGAGGCTGCGCGCCGTCGAGGGTTGCCGACAGCGCGTCGAGGCAGACGTGCCAGCCGGCGGCATCGCGCGCGGCCTTGAAGTGGTCGTCGAAGGTGTGCGTCAGGACGACAACGCAACCATCGTCGTGTGCGCGGACTTCCCAGCGCAGCAGGTCGTCGTCCCATGTGTGGGCGAGCAGGTGCGGCGGGTCGTACTCGGTCACCTCGCCCGCGGGCATGGCCGGCGCATCGCCGCCGGCCAGGTAGGTCACTCGGCCGCCGACGACCGGGTCGAGCTCGAACGGCGTCGGATGCCAGGAGCGGTGCTCCGCGGGCTCGGTCAGTGCCCTCCACACGCGCTCCGGGGAGTGGCGCAGGGTGCGCTCGAAGCGCAGCACGGTGCGCCCCTCCTGGTCTTGAAGAATCGCGTCGGGAGCTGCGGGCATCGTCATTCCTCCTCGTCGAGATGGCGCTCGAGGTCGGCCAGGCCGCGCCGCCACATCAGGCGATAGGGGGCGAGCCAGCGCTCGATCTCCGTGAGGCCCTCCGGCCTAAGCTCGTAGAGCCGCCGCTGGCCGTCGGGCCTCGAGTCGACGAGCCCCGCCTCGCGCAGCACGCGCAGGTGGCGCGACGTGTTCGGCTGGCTCAGCCCGGTCTCGCGGACGAGCTCGCCGACGGGGCGGGCGCCGTCGAGCAGGAGGTCGAGGATCTCCCGCCGCGCCGGTTCGGCGACGACCTCGAACGTGGTGGTCATGGCTATAGTCAATCACGCGATTATATATCTGTCAACTTATGCTTTGCGGTAGCGAACATAGACGACGCGGGAGGCAAACGTGCGCGTCTCGACCAGCTCCAGGTCGATCCTCTCCTCGAGGGGCGGGAAGTAAGGCGTGCCCGCACCCAGTACGACCGGACTTACGAAGAGCCGGTACTCGTCGACGAGGCCCAGCTCGATGAGGGCGGAGGCCAGGCCCGCGCCGCCGACGGCCAGGTCCTTGCCCGGTTGTTCCTTGAGCTTGGCGACCTCTTCCGCAACGCCGTCCCGGACCAGCCTCGCATTGCCCTCGACCTTCTCGAGGGTCTTCGAGAACACGATCTTCGGCAGGTTCTGCCAGATGCGTGCGAACTCGAGCTCGTATTCCGAGGCCGAAGGGTTCTCGTGAGCCGTCTCCCAGTACACCATCACCTCGTACAGCCGCCGTCCTAAGAGGTGCGCGCCGATCTC
>VAXS01000085.1 GCA_005883255.1 Actinomycetota bacterium
TTGGACGTTAGGCCCATTCATCAGCGGGTACCTATGAAAAATCGGCAAGGGCCGGATCGGCAACGTCCCCCGCCCCGCCCTTGCCTCAGGAGGAGGGCTCGACTGAAACCGGTCGGGCCCTTCGTCCGTTCAGAGGATGATCGGCACGCTGCCGCCGTCCACCGACCAGGCGGCGCCGGTCACGTTGGAGGCGCGGGCCGAGCACAGGAAGACCACCACGGCGGCGATCTCTTCGGCCGTCCCCATGCGCCCCACCGGCGTGCGCGCCCGGACCGCCTCCAGGACCGCGTCGCGGTCCGTGCCCTGGCGGGCGGCGATCTGGTCGGCCAGCCCGCCGGGCTCGAACCACAGCTCGCCCTCCACCGGGCCCGGGGTCACGGCGTTGACCAGGACCCCCTCCCCCGCCCAGCGGTCGGCGAACACCCGGGAGAGCGAGAGCTCGGCGGCCTTGGTCACCGAGTAGGAGGGGTCGAGGTTGCCCGACGGGCGCTTGCCGGAGGAGGAGCTCACGTTCACGATCCGGCCCGCGCCGCGCCGGGCCATGCGGGGCGCCGCGGCGCGCATCAGCCGCATCGGGGCCATCACGTGCAGGTCCCACTGGCGTTGCCACTCGTCGTCGGGCAGCTCCTCCAGGGGCCGGGCCTGGCTGGTCCCGGCGTCGTTGACCAGGACGTCGATGCCGCCGAACGCCTCCTCGCAGGCCGCGATCGCCCGCTCGCCGGCGTCGGGGACGACGAGGTCGAGGGCCAGCGTCTCGGCCCGCCCGCCGACGTCCTCCGCCGCGCGCACCAGGGCGTCGCCGTGGCGAGCGACCAGGAGGACCCCCGCCCCCTCGCCCGCCAGTCCCCGCGCGACGGCCAGGCCGATCCCCCGGCTCGCGCCGGTGACCACGCACGCCTTGCCGTCCAGCCCCAGGTCCATCGCCCCGGCATGATGCGCCAAACGCCGACGAGGAGGAGGGCCCCCGTGAAGTCCCACACCGTCTATCGCACCTTCGACACCGACGAGCGCCGCGAGTGGGTCCGGATCACCGACGAGGTGCAGGAGGCGGTCGACCAGGCGGACGTGAGCGAGGGGATGGTGCTGGTCTCCGCCATGCACATCACGGCCGGCGTGTGGGTCAACGACGACGAGCCGGGCATCCTGGCGGACGCCCTGGAGTGGCTGGACAACCTGGCGCCGCCCTCCTGGCAGCCCCCGAACAACGACGTGGCCCGCCAGCTGCTCCCCGACCCCGGCGACTACCGCCACCATCGCGGCGGCGAGGACAACGGCGACGCCCACCTCAAGAACCTCCTGGTCCATCACCAGGTGGTGCTGCCGATCACCGACGGCGAGCTCGACCTCGGCCCCTGGCAGCAGGTGTTCTACGCGGAGTTCGACGGGCGCCGCCGCAAGCGGCTGGTGATCAAGGTTCTCGGGGAGTGAGCTCCAGCACCGCCAGGAACGCCTCCTGCGGCACCTCGATGCGCCCCACCTGCTTCATCCGCCGCTTCCCGGCCTTCTGGCGCTCCAGCAGCTTGCGCTTGCGGGTGATGTCGCCCCCGTAGCACTTGGCTGTGACGTCCTTGCGGTAGGCCTTGATCGTCTCGCGGGCGATCACGTGGGAGCCGATCGCCGCCTGGATCGGGACGTCGTACTGCTGGCGGGGGATGCGCTCGCGCAGACGCTCGACCAGCGCCCGCCCGGCGGCGTACGCCTTCTCGCGGTGGACGATCATCGACAGCGCGTCCACCGGCTCGCCGGCCAGCAGGATGTCGAGCTTGACCATGTCCGACGGCCGCAGGCCCAGGAGGTCGTAGTCCAGCGAGGCGTAGCCGCGGGTGCGCGACTTCAGCTGGTCGAAGAAGTCGAGCACGATCTCGGCCAGCGGCAGGTCGTAGGTGATCTGGACGCGCTCGGCCGACAGCCAGTGCATGCCGTCGTGCACGCCCCGGCGCTCCTGGCAGAGCTCCATGATCGCCCCCACGAACTCCTTGGGCGAGAGGATCGACGCCCGGACGTAGGGCTCGCGCACCTCCTCCACGGCCGCGGGGTCGGGGAAGTCCGAGGGGTTGTGGACGGTGATGGTCTCCCCGTCGCCGAGCAGGACCTCGAACTCCACGCTGGGCATGGTGGCGAGCAGCTCCAGGTCGTACTCGCGCTCCAGGCGCTCGCGCACGATGTCCATGTGCAGCAGGCCCAGGAAGCCGCAGCGGAAGCCGAAGCCCAGGGCCCCCGAGGTCTCCGGCTCGTAGCCGAGCGCGGCGTCGTTGAGCGCCAGCTTCTCCAGCGCGTCGCGCAGCTCGGGGAACTGGTCGGAGTCGGTGGGGAACAGGCCGCAGAACACCATGGGCTTGACCTCGCGGTAGCCGGGCAGGGCCTCGGCGGCGCCGCCGGTCCGCGTGGTGAGCGTGTCGCCCACCCGCAGGCGGGTGACGTCCTTGACGCCGGTGATGACGTAGCCCACCTCGCCCGCGCGGAGCCCGTCCGCGGGCGTCATCTGGGGGGTGAAGAACCCGATGTCGTCGATCTCGGCCTCGGTGCCGGCGGCCATGGCGCGGATCGCCTCGCCGCGCGCAAACGCGCCGTCCACCACCCGGACGTAGGCGACGACGCCCCGGTACGGGTCGTATTCGGAGTCGAAGATGAGCGCCCGGGCCGGCGCGTCCGGGTCGCCCCGGGGCGGCGGGACCCGCGCGATCAGCTCCTCCAGCACGTCCTCGACCCCCTGGCCGGTCTTGGCGCTGATGCGCCGCACGGCGTCGGGCCTCTCGCCCAGCAGGTCGCCCACCTCGGTCGCCACGCGCTCGGGCTCCGCTCCGGGGAGGTCGATCTTGTTCAGGCAGGGGATCAGCTCCAGGCCGGACTCGACCGCCAGGTAGGTGTTGGCCACGGTCTGGGCCTCCACGCCCTGCGAGGCGTCGACCACCAGCAACGCCCCCTCACAGGCCGCCAGCGAGCGCGACACCTCGTAGGTGAAGTCGACGTGGCCGGGCGTGTCGATGAGGTGCAGCTGGTAGGTCTCGCCGTCCCGCGCGGCGTAGAACACGCGCACGGCCTGGGCCTTGATCGTGATCCCCCGCTCGCGCTCCAGGTCCATCGAGTCCAGCACCTGGGGTCGGTGCTTGCGCGGATCGACCGCGTGCGTGAGCTCGAGGATGCGGTCGGCCAGCGTCGACTTGCCGTGGTCGATGTGGGCGATGATCGAGAAGTTCGCGGCCACCCCCGCGGCGTAGACGGCCAGGCCCACCACGCAGGCCGTCCCCACCGAGACTATCTCCGCGCCCAGGCCGCGGCCCAGCGCGGCGTCGAGCCCGTACCAGGTGCCGTAGGCGGCCCCGGCCAGCGCCGCCGAGGCGAACGTCATCTGCACGACCGCCACCAGGGTGCGGCGGCCCTCGAAGCCGCCCAGCTCGCGGCGCAGGTAGAAGAGCTGGCCGGCGGCCATCGTGATGTTGCCGCACAGCGTCCCGATCACCACGCCCTTGATCCCCAGCCCCACCAGGGAGAGGCTCACGACCAGGTTCACCGCCACGTTGAGGATCGACATCGCGGTGGCCACCCAGGCGCGCTGGAACGAGAAGAACGTGCGGGTGAGCAACAGGTTGATCCCGTTCAGCGGCAGCGAGAACGAGAACCAGATCAGGGCGGTGGAGACCAGCGTGGTCGAGTGCGGGCCGAAGTGCCCGTGCTGGTAGATCAGCCGGGTCACCGGCTTGGCCAGCACCAGCGTCGCCGCCGCCGCCGGGATCAGGAGGAGCGCCAGCTGGCGCACGCCGTTGGCGGCGCTGGCGCGCAGCCGGTCGGTGTCGGCCCGGGCGGCGAAGCGGCTGAGCGTGGGGAACAGGACGGTGGCCAACGCGATCGCGAACACGCCCTGGGGCAGCTGGTAGATGCGGAAGGCGGCGTCGATCGCCCGCGGGGCCTGGTCGGAGACCTTCGAGCCCACGGCGGTGTTGATCAGCAGCGAGATGTTGATCACGCCGGTGGCGAATGACACCGGGAGCATCAGCCGCAGCACGCGCCCCACGCGGGGGTCGCGCAGGTTGATGTTCAGCGTGACCCCGAACCCCAGCTGTCGCAGGCGGGGCAGCGTGATCAGGAACTGGGCCACGGTGCCGGCCAGCACCGCGATGGCGTAGGCGTAGAGCTGGTCCGGGCCACTGAACGCGTGCCTCAACGGGATCAGCACGGCGAAGATCACGAGGTTCCACACCAGCGGTGCCAGCCCGCCGATGGTGAAGTCGTCGTAGGCGTAGAGGATCCCCAGCGTCAGGCCGTTGAGGCCCAGCAGCACCACGGTGGGGAACAGGACGCGGGAGAGCCCGACGGTCAGGTGGTCGAGGGCGGAGCTGAACTCGTTGCCCGTGAGCAGGGGCATGATCACCCCCGCCAGCAGCACGAACAGCGCCGTCAGCGCGCCCAGCGCGGCCAGGATCACGAAGAACAGCGTCGAGGCCAGCTGGAAGGCCTCGCGGCGGCGGCGCTGCTCGAGCAGCTCGGTGAACACCGGGACGAAGGCGGCCGAGATCGCCTGGTCGGCGACCAGCATGCGCAGCAGGTTGGGGACCTGGAAGGCGATCGTGAACGCCGAGAAGGCGCCGCTGGTGGCGAAGTAGCTGGAGGCCAGGACCTCGCGGGCGAGACCCACCACGCGCGAGGCGCCGGTCAGCACCGAGAAGATCGCCGTGTTGACCGCCACCCCGCGGCGCCGACCCTGGGGCGGAGCCTCCTGCGGCGGCTCGTCGGACGGGGCCTGCAGGTTGGTGACGAAGTCGTCCGCGGCCACGGGTGGGCTATAGTAGGCGGCCGCCGCGGAGCGTCGTCCGCGGCGATTCGCTTCTAATGGCGAACATCCACTCCCAGATCAAGCGAATCCAGCGCTCCGAGCGCGAGCGCTTGGAGAACCGCAAGTACACGTCGCGCATCAAGACCTATCTGCGCCGGCTGGAGGAGCGGGTGGCTGCCGGCGACGACTCCGGTGCCGAGGCCGACCACCGCGAGCTCGTCAGCACGATCGACAAGGCGGTCAAGCGCGGCGCCCTGCACGCGAACAACGGCTCGCGCAAGAAGGCGCGCGCCGCGCGCGTCCGCCGCGCCGGCTCGTAGCGCGGCCTCGGCCGTTTACGCCGTCACGCGCATCAGCATCCGCAGCGCGGCGGTGTCCTCGGGGACCGCGCGCCCGCCGCGGGAGTCGACCTCCAGGTCGGCGAGGTGCTCGAGCGCGGCGCGCACGGCATCGGGATCGCTGCGCTGGACGTCGGCCACGAAGCGCTCCGCAGCCTTGGGCGGCATGCGCAGCGCGCGCTTGACCTGCGCGGCGGACTCGCCGGCCTCGAGGCGCGCCGCGACGTCGTTCGCGTCGCGCAGCCGGCGGGCGATCTGGAACAGGAGGCCGGTGAGCCGCTCGCCCTGTCCCCGCAGGTCCAGGTAGAGACGAGTGACCGCCGCCCGGTCGCGGGCCACGACGGCGTCGGCCAGCGACCAGGCCTTGCGCTCGGCCGAGCCCGCGGTCAGCTCCTCCACGTCGGCCGCCGACAGCGTGGCGTCCGGTCCCAGCGCCAGCGCCAGCTTCTCCAGCTCGCGCAGGAGGCGCTGCTGGCGCTCGCCCACGCGGGCCACCAGCGCCTTGGCGGCGCCCGACTCGAGCTCGAGGCCCAGGGCGCGCGCCTGCTCGGCCACCCACTTCGGCAGTTCCCAGGGCTTGGCCGTGCGCTCGGCCGCGACGTCGCCGCCGGCGGCCCGTACCGCGGCGTGCAGGCGCTGCGGCGCCTGGGCGCGGGAGTCCTCGCGGGCGAAGAAGGCGACGGTGGTGTCGGCGGGAGGGCTGGCGAGCAGCGACTCGAGCTCGTCGAGGTCGGCGTCGCGCCAGCGCTCGGCGCCGTCCACGATCACGAAGCGATGGCCGGCGCCCAGCGTCAGGGCGGTCAGCGTGGCGGCCGCGGCCGCGGGCGTGGCGGCGTCGCCTTCGAGCACCTCCACGCCGGCGGTGCCGCTCTCGCGCTCGGCGAGCGCCCGCAGCCGGGCGCGCCGCTCGGCCACCCGACCGTGGTCGTCCCCGTGGATCAGGTAGGCGGGCTTGAACGCGG
>VAXS01000086.1 GCA_005883255.1 Actinomycetota bacterium
GGGTTCCGCCTCAAGCAGGGGATCTACGGCCAGCGGCAGGCCGACGTGCAGATGATCCGGGTGAAGCTGCCCTTCGGCGGCATCAACCCCGAGCAACTGGAGGCCTTCGCCGACGCCACCGAGCTCTACGCGCCGCTGAACAAGGGGCACATCACGACTCGCCAGAACTTCCAGTTCCACCACGTCCCGCTGCCGGACGCCGCCAAGTTCATCCGCCTGATCTCCGCCACCGGCCTGTCCAGTCGCGAGGGCTGCGGCAACACGGTGCGCAACGTCACCGGCGACCCGTGGGCCGGGGTATGCGAGGGCGAGCTCTTCGACCCCACCCCCTACGTCGGCGCCTACGTGCGCTACTTCGTCCGGCATCCCGAGACGCAGCTCATGCCCCGGAAGGTCAAGACGGCGTTCACGGCCACCGACGAGGACCGGGCGATCACCGGCATCCACGACGTGGCCTACATCCCCCGGATCCGCCGGGGGGTCAAGGGGTTCGAGCTGCGCATCGGCGGCGGCACCTCGATCATGCCCCGCATCGCCCCCACCCTCTACGACTTCGTCGCCGCCGACGACGGCGAGTACCTCAAGGTGGTGGAGGCCGTGTTCCGCATCTTCAACCGTCAGGACTGGCTGCGCAAGAACCGCGCCCGCGCCCGGATCAAGGTCTTCGTCGACAAGTACGGGATCGACGAGCTGCGCCGGCAGGTGGAGGAGGAGCTGGAGGGCGACTGGGTGGCCGAGCGCGACTTCGACCCCCAGCCCAAGCTGTTCGAGCACGACGAGGAGGCCCACGCGCCGGGCATCCCCGCCGGCTACGGCTCGCCCAACGGCGACGGCGACGGCTTCGCCCGCTTCCAGGAGGCGAACGTCGTGCCCCAGCGCCAGCCGGGCTTCTCCACCGTCGAGGTCAGGGTCCCGCGCGGCGACCTCACCCCCGAGCAGATGCGCGGCCTGGCCGCGATCATGCGCGAGTACACCGGCGGCTACGCCCGCACCACCGTGGGCCAGAACCTGGTCCTGCGCTGGGTGCGCGACGAGACCGTCTACGACGTGTGGACGCGTCTGAAGGAGCTGGGCCTGGGCGGCCGCGGCGCCCAGCAGATCACCGACGTCGTCTCCTGCCCGGGGACCGACTCCTGCAAGCTCGGGATCACCAGCTCGATGGGCCTCAACCAGGCGATCGCCGAGCGCCTGGAGGCGATGCGGATCGAGGATCCGCTGACCAAGCGCATCCACATCAAGATGAGCGGCTGCCCCAACGGGTGCGGCCAGCACCACATCGCGAACATCGGGTTCTACGGCGCCTCGATCAAGGTGGGCGACAAGACCGTCCCGGCCTACGTGGCCCATCTGGCCGGCCACTACGAGAACGGCGAGGTGATCTACGGCACCCGGCTGAAGGTCCGCCTGCCGGCCAAGCGCGTGCCCGACGCGGTCGAGCGCTGGGTCCGCCTCTACGAGTCCGAGCGCCAGGACCGCGAGGAGTTCAACGCCTTCGTGGAGCGCGTCGGCACCCCCCGGTTCGAGGAGCTGGTGAAGGACCTCGCCCTGCCGCCGGAGTTCAGCCTCGAGACGATGCAGATGTTCGTCGACTGGCAGCGCGACGCGCCGTTCGAGGTCATCCGGGGTGAGGGCGAGTGCGCGGTCTAGCCGCCCGCGACGTCCTGGCCGAGGCCGTCGAGCGGTTCCATCCCCGGCTGGTCATGGCCTGCTCCTTCCAGAAGGAGGAGTCGGTGCTGCTCGACCTGCTGCTGGACGTGGAGCCCGCCGCCCGCGTGTTCACGATCGACACCGGCGTCCTGTTCGGCGAGACCGTCGAGACCTGGCGGGCGTTCGAGGAGCGCTGGGGCGTGAAGGTGGAGGTGGTGGACGCCGCCGCCGACCCGCCCTGGACCGGCGGCGCGCACTGCTGCTCGAACGGGGCCAAGGCGGCCGCGCTGGAGACCGCGCTTCAGGGCGTCGACGCCTGGATCACCGGGCTGCGCCGCGAGCAGGCGCCCACCAGGGCGACCGTGGAGGCGTTCGAGCGCGACGAGGCCCGGGGGATCTGGAAGGTCAACCCGCTGGCCGACTGGACCGAGCAGGACGTCTGGCGCCACATCGCCGAGCGCGGGCTGCCCTACCACCCCCTGCACGACCGCGGGTACGCCTCGATCGGCTGCGCCACCTGCACGCTGCCCGGCGCGGGGCGCGAGGGCCGCTGGGCGGGCGAGGACAAGACCGAGTGCGGCCTGCACGCGCCGCCGAACGCCGGCGCCACCGCCGCAGCCTCCACGCCCGGGGAGGCCTGAGCCCGTGGACCCGATGATCGTGGTCTTCGGCCTCGGCGTCGGCATCCTCGTGGGCACGACGGGCATGGGCGGCGGCTCGCTGATGACGCCCCTGCTGATCCTGTTCGCCGGGATCAAGCCGGTGATCGCCATCGGCACCGACCTGGCCTACGGCGCGGTGACCAAGACCGTGGGCGGCTGGCGCCACTTCCGCAAGGACACCGTCGACCTGCGCATCGCCCTGTGGCTGGGCGCGGGGTCGATCCCCGGCGCGATCGGGGGAGTCTGGCTGCTGGACGTCCTGCACCGGGCCTACGGCAAGGACTTCGACACGATCGTCCTGGTCATGGTGGCCGCCGCGCTCACCATCACCGGCGTGGCGGTCCTGTGGCGGGCGCTGTTCATGCCCCGCCTGGTGGCCCGCGAGCGCGAGACCCTGGACATGGGCCGCGGCCACAAGATCGCGGCGGTGGCGATGGGCCTGGCCATCGGCTTCGTCCTCGGCGTCACCTCGGCGGGCAGCGGCTCGCTGATCGCCATCGGCCTGATCCTGGTCTACCGGCTGAGCCCCCGTCGGGTGGTGGGCACCGACGTCTTCCACGCCGCGATCCTGCTCTGGGTGGCCGGCATCGCGCACCTGATCTCCGGCAACGTCGACCTGGGGTTGGCCGCCAACATCCTGGTCGGCTCGGTGCCCGGCGTGTGGATCGGCGTCGCGCTCTCCACCCGGCTCCCGGAGACCGGACTGCGCCCGGCGCTGGGGATCGTGCTGCTGGCCAGCGCGCTCGGGCTCCTGAACAAGGCCGGGGCGCCCATCCCGCCGGCCGTGGTGTTTGCCGTGCCCGCCGCGCTCGGCGCCCTGGCCTGGTCGCTGCACCGGCTGCGACGCCGCGCCGCCCCCCGACCCGCCCGCGCGCCCCTCGCCAGCGAGGCGTCGTCGTGACCTCCCGCTACGAGCTCTCCCACCTGCGGGCGCTGGAGGCCGAGGCGGTCCACGTGATGCGCGAGGTGGCCGCCGAGCTCGAGCGGCCGGTGCTGCTGTTCTCGGGCGGCAAGGACTCGATCGTGCTCCTGCGCCTGGCCGACCCGGGCCTCGCGCAACCGCCTGCAGACAATCACGCTGCTGGACGCGCTGGCCGAGCACGGCTTCGACGCGGCCTTCGGGGGCGCCCGGCGAGACGAGGAGCGCGCCCGCGCCAAGGAGCGGGTGCTCTCGTTCCGCGACGACTTCGGCCAGTGGGACCCGAAGGCCCAGCGCCCCGAGCTCTGGAGCCTGTACAACGGCCGCATCCGCCAGGGCGAGCACGTCCGCGTGTTCCCGCTCTCCAACTGGACCGAGCTCGACGTGTGGCGCTACATCGCCGAGGAGCGGCTGGAGGTGCCCACGATCTACTTCGCGCACGAGCGCGAGGTGTTCGAGCGCGACGGGATGCTCTACGCGCACAGCCCCTACGTGGAGCTGGTCGACGGCGAGGAGCCGTTCGAGGCCACGGTCCGCTACCGCACGGTGGGCGACATGACCTGCACCGGCGGGGTGCGCTCGCGGGCCACCAGCCTGCGCGAGGTGGTGGCCGAGATCGCCGCCACCCGGATCACCGAGCGCGGCGAGACCCGCGCCGACGACCGCGTGACCGAGGCGGCCATGGAGGATCGCAAGCGGGAGGGCTACTTCTAGTGACCCCGCCCGGCGCCGCCACCAACGGCAAGGCCACCGCCGCCCACACGCACACCAGCGAGCTGCTGCGGTTCGCCACCGCCGGCTCGGTGGACGACGGCAAGTCGACGCTGATCGGCCGGTTGCTGTTCGACTCCAAGCAGGTGTTCGCCGACCAGCTGGCCCACGTCGAGGCGGTCTCGGAGCGCCGGGGCGACGGCTACGTGAACCTGGCGCTGCTCACCGACGGGCTGCGGGCCGAGCGCGAGCAGGGCATCACCATCGACGTGGCCTACCGCTACTTCGCCACGCCCAAGCGCAAGTTCATCATCGCCGACACGCCCGGCCACGAGCAGTACACGCGCAACATGGTCACCGGGGCGTCGACCGCCGACCTGTCGCTGGTCCTGATCGACGCCCGCAAGGGCGTGATCGAGCAGTCCAAGCGCCACGCCTACATCGCGTCGCTGCTGGGCATCCCCCACCTGGTGGTGTGCGTCAACAAGATGGACCTGGTGGGCTGGGACGAGGAGGTGTTCGAGCAGATCGTCGAGGACTTCGCCGACGTGTCGGCGCCGCTGGGGCTCCGCGACGTCACGTTCATCCCGATCAGCGCGCTGCTGGGCGACAACGTGGTCGAGCGCTCGGAGGAGATGCCCTGGTACCAGGGGCCGACGCTCCTGCACCACCTCGAGCACGTCCACATCGCCTCCGACCGCAACTTCGCCGACGTGCGCTTCCCCGTCCAGTGGGTGATCCGGCCCCAGTCGCTCGAGCACCCGGACTACCGGGGCTACGCCGGTCGGGTGGCCGGCGGGGTGCTGCGCCCGGGGGACGAGGTGGTGGTGCTGCCGGGCGGCCGGCGCACGCGCATCGCAGCGATCGACGACCACGAGCGCGCGCTGGGCGAGGCCTGCCCGCCCATGTCGGTGACCGTGCGGCTGGCCGACGACCTGGACGTGGGCCGGGGCGACGTGCTCTGCCGTCCCGAGGACGCGCCGGAGCCCACGCGCCGCCTCGAAGCCGACGTGTGCTGGATGGCCGACGCGCCGCTGCGGCCGCGTGGGCGCTACGCGCTCAAGCACACCACCCGCTCGGCCCGGGCGGTGGTGGACGCCATCGAGCACCGCGTCGACGTCCACTCCCTGCGGCCCGAGCCCAACCCGGCCGAGCTGGCGCTCAACGACATCGGCCGCGTGCACCTGGGCACCAGCGAGCGGCTGGTGGCCGACCCCTACGCCCGCAACCGCACCACCGGCTCGTTCATCCTCATCGACGAGGCGACGAACGACACGGTGGGGGCGGGGATGATCGTCGCGACCGGCTAGCTCTCCGTAACGGTGTCCTCGCCGCCGGGCGGGCGCCGTTCGGCGTCCTCGCGCTGGGAGCGGCGGAACAGCGAGCCGAAGCGCTCGCCCCGGCGCTGGGCCCGCTCGATCGGCTCGCCCAGCCGGATCAGCCGGGTGAGCTGCTCGTTCATGCGGACCAGCTCGGCGTGCGTGGCGGCCAGCTGCTCGCGGGCCAGGCGGGCGGCCTCGGCCAGCGGGTCGCTGCCGGCGTGCAGCCTCTCGGCCACGGCGTGCATCTCGCGCATCTGCGCCAGCATCGCGTCCGCCTGCTCGCGCATGAGCGCCAGCTGCTCGTGCGACTCGCGCATGAGCTGGTTGGTCTGGCGCATGTTGCGGTCCATGGCGGCCGGGAGGTCGGCCAGACCGCGCAGCACGCGCAGGGGCAGGTCGAACGCGGTGCCCACCGAGGCGGCAAGGAAGTTCGCCATGTCGGCGGAATCTACCCAAGTAGAGTTCCGCGCCGCCATGTTCAGCAAGGTGCTGGTCGCCAACCGGGGGGAGATCGCCATCCGGGTGATGCGCTCCCTGGAGGAGCTGGGCATCGCCAGCGTGGGGGTCTACTCCGAGCTCGACCGCGACGCGCTGCACGTCCAGCGGGCGGACGAGTCGTACCTGCTCGGGCCCGGACCCCCCGCCGAGAGCTATCTGCACATCGAGCGCATCCTCGAGGTGGCCGGCCGCGCCGGCGCCGAGGCGGTGCATCCCGGCTACGGCTTCCTGGCCGAGAACGCCGCCTTCGCCCGGGCCTGCCAGGAGGCCGGGATAACCTTCATCGGGCCGCCGGCGGAGGCGATCGAGGCCATGGGCTCCAAGACTCGCGCCCGCGAGCTGATGGCGGAGGCCGGCGTCCCGATCGTGCCGGGCACCACCGAGCCGGTGGCCGACCTCGAGGCCGCCCGCCGGGTCATCGACGAGACGATCGGCTACCCGGTGGCCGTCAAGGCCGCCGGGGGCGGCGGCGGGAAGGGCTTCCGGGTGGCCCTGGCCGAGGACGAGCTGGAGAAGGCGTTCGAGGGCGCGGCGCGCGAGGGCGAGAAGTTCTTCTCCGACCCCACCGTCTACCTCGAGCGCTACCTGGAGGACCCGCGCCACGTGGAGGTGCAGGTGCTGGGCGACGGCGGGGGCAACGTGATCCACCTGGGAGAGCGCGACTGCTCGGTCCAGCGCCGCCACCAGAAGCTGATCGAGGAGTCCCCGGCCCCCGTGGTGGACGACGAGCTGCGCGAGCGGATCGGCCGGATCGCCGTGGAGGCGGCCCAGGCGGTGGGCTATCGCAGTGCAGGGACGATCGAGGGGCTGCTGGCGGACGGCGACTATTTCTTCCTGGAGATGAACACCCGCGTGCAGGTCGAGCACTGCGTCACCGAGCTGGTCACCGGGTTCGACATCGTGCGCGAGCAGCTGCGCATCGCCGCCGGGGACCCGTTGTCGCTCGCCCAGGAGGACGTGCGCCTGTCCGGCCACGCGATCGAGTGCCGGATCAACGCCGAGGACGCCT
>VAXS01000087.1 GCA_005883255.1 Actinomycetota bacterium
CCCAACGACGCCGCCTGCGCCCGGGCCGACGGCGTCCGCTTCCTGGGGATCGCCACCGGCCCGTTCGCCGCCGGCGACCTGCGCGCGGCCGGTGCCGAGGCGGTGGCGACGGACGCCCGCGGCCTGGGCGAGCTGATCGCCCGGCTCGGCTAGGCCGCTACCCCCGGACGAGCTTCTTGTACGTGATCCGGTGGGGGCGGTCGGCCTCCTCGCCCAGGCGCTCGTGGCGCCAGCGCTCGTAGGCCTCGAAGTTCCCCTCGAACCAGCGGACCTGCGAATCGCCCTCGAAGGCCAGGACGTGCGTGCAGATCCGATCCAGGAACCAGCGGTCGTGCGACACGCGCTCTCCGCCCGACAGCGTGCCCACCCGCTTCTGCTGGTCGGAGCCCTTGAAGTTGAACGAGCCCGCGTAGGCCCGGCTGTCGCCGATCTCCTCCCACACCGTCTTGTCCGGGTCCAGCGCGTCGCGGCTCTGGTCGACGTAGGCCAGCTCCACGCTGTCGCCCAGGCGCAGCGTCCCGGCGTCGGGCTCCTCCTCACCGGTGATCATCCGCAGGAGCGTGGTCTTGCCGGCGCCGTTGGGACCGATGACGCCCACCAGGCCCGCCGGCGGCAGGGCGAACGAGAGGTCCTCGATCAGCAGCCGGTCGCCGTAGCCCTTCCGCAGGCCCTCGGTCTCCACCACCACTCCGCCCAGGCGGGGACCGGCCGGGATGTGGATCTCCACCTGGTCGAGCTTTACGTTCCGTTCCTCGGCCAGCAGGGCCTCGTAGCGGTTCAACCGCGCCTTGTTCTTGGTCAGGCGCGAGGAGGCGTTCATCCGCACCCACTCCAGCTCGCGCTCGATCGTGCGCCGCCGCGCCGTCTCCTGGCGACGCTCGGCCTCCAGCCGAGCGCGCTTCTGCTCCAGCCACGAGGAGTAGTTGCCCTGGAACGGGATGCCGCGGCCGCGGTCGAGCTCCAGGATCCAGCCGGCGACGTTGTCGAGGAAGTAGCGGTCGTGGGTGACGGCCACCACGGTCCCCCGGTACTCCGCCAGGTGGCGCTCCAGCCAGGCCACCGACTCGGCGTCCAGGTGGTTGGTGGGCTCGTCGAGCAGGAGCAGGTCGGGCTGGCGGAGCAGCAGCCGGGCCAGGGCCACGCGCCGGCGCTCGCCGCCCGAGAGGGTGGCCACGTCGGCGTCGCCCGGCGGGCAGCGCAGCGCGTCCATCGCGGTGTCGAGCATCGTGTCCAGGTTCCAGGCGTCGGCGGCGTCGATCTGCTCCTGCAGGCGGGCGAACTCGTCGGCGGTGTCGTCCGAGTAGGAGGCCGAGAGCTCGGCGAAGCGGTCGAGCAGGGACCGCAGCTCGCGCACGCCGTCCTCGACGTTCCCGCGCACGTCCTTGGACTCGTCCAGCTGCGGCTCCTGCTCGAGCAGCCCCACGCTGGCGCCCGCGGCCAGGCGGGCCTCGCCCCGGTAGTCCTGGTCCACTCCCGCCATGATCCGCAGCAGCGTGGACTTGCCGGCGCCGTTGGGACCGAGCACGCCGATCTTGGCCCCGGGCAGGAACGCCAGCGTCACTTCGTCGAGCACCTTCCGATCCGGCGGGTGCACGCGCGTGAGGCGCACCATCGTGAACACGTACTGGTGGGCCATCAGACGTCGAAGTAGGCGCCCACGGGACCGAGGTTGCGCACCGGCGTCTCCCCCACCCGCGACTCCCGCTCCCAGCACTGGTGGATGTGCCCGCACACCGCCAGCCGGGGCCGCGCCCGCTCGATGGCGGCCAGGATCGCGGTGCTGCCCAGGCCGTCGTCCACGTGCCCCTTGGGCGGGGAGTGGACGACCAGCACGCACGCCGGCGGGACTCCGGCCAGCCGCTCCTCGGCCTCCTCCTCGTCGAGGTCGAAGCTCCAGCCCCAGGGCGTGACCGGGATCCCGCCGCCCAGCCCGAAGAACGTCGTGCCGTCGATCTGCGTCGCCTCGCCGTGCAGGACCGTGGCGGCCTCCCAGCCGTCGACGGCCGCGCGCAGCTCGTCCTCGGTCTCGTTGTTGCCGGGCACGAGCACGGTGGGCTTGTCGATCGGCCGCAGGGCGGCGATCGTCTCCTCGAGCCCCTTGTGCACCGAGGCGAAGTCGCCGGCGCCGACCACCAGGTCCGCCTGGTTGGCCATGCGCACGAGCTCCTCGGCCTGTCCGAGGTCCCGGTGCACGTCGCTGAAGGCAAGAATCCGCACGGTCGGCAAGGTACCGTTAGAGGTCATGCCAGCGGTCCTCGACGTCGAGCAGTCGCTTCTCCTGCTGGAGATCGACCCCCCATTCGACCAGCGCGCGGTGCAGCTGGCCCGGCGCCGGCTGGCCAAGCGCTGGCATCCCGACCTGGCGCCGCCCGGCAAGCAGGTCGAGCACGAACGGCACCTGCAGGCGATCAACCGCGCCGCCGACCAGCTCGAGTCGCTGGCCGAGGGCTCACGCGGCGGGAGCGTCTCCGCCTACGCCGTGCGCGCCAGCGCCGCGGCCGCCCGCAAGGCCCCGTATCCGGAGTGGGGCGTGGGCAACGTCACCGGGATCTACTTCTCCGGCGAGGGCGACGACGTGCAGCAGTGGGCGCGCGTGCGCTTCTCGGTGGGGGTGCGGACGGTTCCCGCCGGCAGCCTGCAGTTCGTCGACTTCTCCACGCCGGACCCGGCGGCCGAGCGCGTGGAGCGCTTCGTCACCGCGGCGCAGCACGCCATGGCCGAGGGCGACTACGCGCTGGCCGCCCAGCGGCTGGTCTACGCGCGCGACGCCGAGCCCGCCAACCCGACGGTCCTGCGGCTGATGACGCTGGCGTTCTGGCAGGCGGGCAACTTCCCGGCCGCTGCCCGCGCGGTGCGCGACTGGGCGCGGATCGAGGGCGACCGCCCGGCGGCCCACCGCTTCGCGTCCCGGATCTACGAGGACATGGGGTCGCTGACGCTGGCCGCCGAGGCGGCGGACCGGGCCACCGCCCGCGCGCCGCGCGACGCCTCGGCCTGGGAGCGCGTCGGTCGCCTGCGGCTGCGGATGCTGGACCGCGAGGGCGCGCTGAGCGCGCTGGAGCGCTCGCGCCGGCTCGGGCCGACCGTGGAGGGACTGCTCGACCTGGCGCTCGCCCGCCAGCTGCGCGGCGACGTGGGCGGCGAGGTCTCCGCCTGCCACGACGCCACCCGGCTGGACCCGGACTCGCCGACCGCCTGGGCGCGCTACGCGCACGCGCTGGCCCGCACCGACCGCGTGGCCGAGGGCATCGACGCCTGCGAGCGCGCGATCCACCTGGCGCCCGACCCCGAGGTGGCCGACCTCCTCGGGCGCCTGCGCGAGCGCGAGCCGCATGTGCTCCCGCAGTCCGCCGCCGCCTAGCCCGTACGCCGGGCCCGGGTGCGCGCGCCCAGCGTGCCCAGAAGGCTGCCCACTCCGGCCGCGATGACGAGCTGGAGCAGCTCGGGATCGGGCAGCAGGTGGTGGTCGGCGCCGCCGATCGCGTGGTGGCCGACCAGGATGAAGCCGCCGAACACCAGCCCGCCCCACAGGCAGGAGCCCACCAGGAACAGCTGCACCGGACGCGGCCAGTCGGCGAGCAGCGGCGGCAGCGGCATGCGGGCGAGTATCACGGTTCCCGACCTGCCGGACTTCGAGGGCGTGTCGACCACGGCCGTCGAGGACGCGGTGGAGCGGGCAGCCGCTCCGCTGCCCGGGCCGAATCGCCTGGCGGCGCTGCTGGCGGGCGGCCTGCTCGAGCTCGAGCGCGACGACTTGCGCGCCGGGTGAGCCGCCCGGCGTTCACCCCGTCCCGTTCACGGCCGACAGCAGCCACAGGCCGAGGCTGGTGAAGCCCACCATGACCACCAGCATCCAGTACTGCGAGCGGACGGCGTCGCGGCCGCTGCGGTAGAGGGCCACCGCTCGGTCGTGCGCCAGCACCAGGCCGGCGACGTGCCCGCACACCAGCGCGCCCACCTGCACGTACCAGATGCCCGACCCGGAGATGATCCCGTAGTCGATCGTGGCGTTGGCGGTGCCGAAGAAGTTCGAACCGTCGCCCAGCGGGTCCGAGACCAGGAAGCGCACCGACTGCCCCTGGTAGATCAGCAGCGAGAAGTAGTGGGCCAGCGCGTAGGCGAACGCGATCGGGATCAGCGTGTGGACGAAGCGCCCCGCCAGCTCTCGGGCCTGGTGGCCCTCCCCCGCCGACTCCATCCCCCGGACGCCCAGCAGGTAGAAGGCGCCCACCAGCAGGACGCAGCTCAGCAGGCCGATCGTGGCGGACAGCTCCACCCGCCCGGACAGCCCCGCCCCCAGGTCGCCGAAGAACGACTGCAGGTGGGGGTTGATCGACGCCCAGACCGGGCCGTTGGACAGACCGTCGAAGGTGGTCGTGCCGATCGCCACGGCCAGCAGCGCGACGGTGCCCGGCAGCAGCGGATAGGGCGGCGCGCCCGAGAGCGGCACCCGGGCGTACACCGTGCCCTCGCGCCGCTCGAACGGCGACAGGCGGCTGTAGAGGTTGAACAGGACCCCGAAGGCGTCGCCGCGGCGGCTCCACGTCTCCACGCCGAACAGCGACATGGCGACCAGCTGGAAGCCGAAGTAGCCGAGCGAGAGCTCGGCCAGGATCCCGGGGTCGGCCTTGTTGACGTAGCAGAGCTCCAGCCAGGCAAAGCCGAGGACGCCCAGCGCCGCCGGCCAGCGCCCCCAGGACTCGGGGTACGCGAGCGGCGCGCGCAGCCGCCCCCGCGACAGCCGACCGGCGACCCACGCCCCCGCGCGCCCCACCGCCAGCCAGGGGTTGAAGGCGCGGAAGACGTCGCCGAACAGCACGCTGACCACGACGAAGCCCACCCAGAAGTGGACGTAGATCAGGTTGGGGGCCAGGTTCTGGGTGGCCTCTTTGGTCCCCTCGAAGCCGGCGTACACCACCAGCGCGAACAGCGCCACGCCGATCAGCCCGCAGGCGCCGACCACCGCCGAGGGCAGGCGGAACAGCTCGTGCCGCACGGGCTCCTGCAGCCGCGGGCGGGGCCACAGCGTGGCCAGCGCCACGAACGAGACGATCAGGACGATCGCCGCCGCCCACCCGAACAGCCAGCCGGGCACGGGGAGGTCCGCCCGTCCCACCAGGCCGTGGGCCAGCGCGCTCGCGGGCACCAGCGCGCCCACCGCGACCGCCGCCGCGACCGCCCCCGCGAGCAGCTTCCAGCGGCTCATGGCGTCACCTTCAACGCGGCGATCTGCTCGCTGCGGCTCTCGAGCTCGATCACGAACTGGCCGTCGATGGTGGCGGGGAAGTCGAAGCTGATCGTCCCGCCCGGCTTGACGTCCTTGTGGAAGTTGTAGCCGTGCACGTGGATCTCGTCGCCCACGTCGGACGTGACCGAGAACCGGACGCGCCCGCCCTTGGCGACGGTGATCGGCTTGATGCCGCCCACCGGCTTGGCGTTCTTGACCACGATGTGCGTGACCGCGGACGACTTGTGGCTGCTCCCGCCGGGATCGGCGACGATGAACGCGACGACCGCGATCGCCACCGCCGCCGCCACCAGCCCCATACGGGTACGTGTGCTCATTCTCTGGACCTCCTGCTCGAGGGTTTGGACCAGCCGGCCCCGTCGCCGAGGCCGGCGCTCGAACTGCTCAGGCGGAGGTCGGCGGAGGGCCGCGCCCAGCGAGATGGCGAGCGAGCGGACGAAGCCTCGGAGGCGCCGGGTCGCGTCCGGCGGGCAGAGCGACCACGGGCGCCGGCCCCTGCGGCCGAGGCGCGCGGGCGGGAGCCCCGAGCGGCACCTCGGCGGCGCGCAGCAGCAGCGCCAGCACCGCGCCCACGGCGAGCGCCAGCGCCATCGCAGTCCAGCCCCCGTGCCCGAATACGCCGGCGACCCCGGTGGGGTGACCGGCGGCCAGCAGCCCCTCCATCGTCTCCTGGAGCACGTAGAGGCCGAGCAGCAGGCCGGTGGCGCCCGCCCACAGCCGGGAGAACCGCAGGCTGGGTGCGGGGGCTCCCGGCGCCGGGCGACCGCCCAGCATCCGGATCAGCCAGGCCGTGAGCGCCAGCACCGCGGCGGTGGCCACCAGCGGCGAGAGCATCGTCAGGTAGGCGTGACCCTGGTCCGCCTCGGCTCGCTGGGCGCCGGCGCCGTACGCCGCCAGGTAGCGCAGCTCGTGCACCGCCAAGCCGCCCGCGAACAGCAGGGCGGCGGCCCTCAGTCGCCAGGCGCGAGAGCTCACGACGCCGGGATTCTAGGACGCCGGCTCGGTGGGCGCTCCAGCCCGCCGGGCGTCCTGGGGCTCGTCGCCGTCCTCGTCGTCCTCGTCCTCGAGGTCCTCGTCGCGGCCGCGGCGACGCAGGATGAGGCCGCCGGCGATCAGGACCAGGACCGGGAGCACGAACACGGCCACGGGCGCTCCGGACGAGCCGCCGCCGCCGCCCGAGACCGCCTTGATCGGGTGCCCCAGCGCGGCGGACACCTTGGGGACGGCGGCGACCGCGGCCCGGATCAGGTCGTCGTTGGAGCCCTTCGAGATCGAGACGCCCTTGAGCGCCGCGTCCGCGCTCGGACCCAGCTGGAACGTGCCGAACCCCTGCGGCATGACCACCAGCAGGGGCTCCTGCTTGTGGCCGGTGGCCCCGGTGAGCTCCGTCCCCAGGAACCCGGCGTAGCGCTGCGGCTGGCCGAACAGCTGGGGCACCCCGCCCAGGTCGGTGTTGGTGCCGACCACCGCCACCTTGAGCGGGAAGCCGGCCTTGTGCGCCTCGGCGGTGAGGGCTCGCAGCTGGCTGACCAGCGATTGCGTGGGCGGCGGGCTCTGCGGGACGAAGATGTCCTGCAGCAGGAGCACGTCGCTGGCCGGATCGGCGTCGGCCGCCGCCCGCGCCGGGAGGGCGTGCGCGAGCAGCAGCGCCACCGCGGTCGCCAGCCATGTCAGTCGTCCGCCCCGCACGGGCGCCCGAGTGTAGGCGCTCGTTCGCGGCGGCCGCCTCACAGCCCGCGCGGGAACAGGTAGGTGGGACGCCGGGTGACGTGTCGCCCGACCTCGAGCACCACCGACGCGTGCCGGCGCAGCGGGATGGCCCGCGGATCGCCCCGCCAGCGCCGGCCGTCGAGGAAGGCCCGCACGCCATCGCCGGGCGCGGCGAAGCTCAGCAGCCGCCGGCGCGACAGCGGCTGTCCCCACACCGCGAACAGGTCGCCCAGCGTGAGGCGCCGGCCGACGCCGACCTCGACCACGCCGCTGGGATCGGAGGTGCGCAGCCGATATGAGCAGCGGCCGCGCTCAGCGCGGGCGGGCGGTAGCGCGGCGCGGGTCCGAACCGGGGCGCGGTGGGGTCGAGGCGGTCCGATGCGCCCGTGCCGGCCCCCTTTCCCCCGCCACCGCACCCCGCCGCCGCCAGCCCGAGGGCGAGCACGGCGATCGCGAGCGGCGGGCGGCCGGGCATCGCGCCCAAGCATGGCAGCGGCCCGGCGTCAGTCGCCGTCGAGCTCGGCGACCAGGGCGCGCACCCGGCCCTCGATCTCGTCGCGCGTGCCCCGGACCTCGTCGAGCGGGCGTCCCTTGGGGTCCGGCAGGTCCCAATCCAGGTAGCGGCGGCCCGGGATGTACGGGCACTCGTCCCCACAGCCCATCGTCACCACCACGTCGGCCCACTCGGCGTCCTCGCGGGTCAGCCGGCGCGGGAGGCGGTCCGCGAGGTCGAAGCCCAGCTCGCGCATCGCCTCCACCACCTCCGGGTGCACCCGCTCGCCCGGGGTCGTCCCGGCCGACCGGGCCTCGTGGCGACCGTCCGCGGCCCGCTCGAATAGGGCCTGGCTCATCTGCGAGCGCCCGGCGTTGTGCAGGCAGACGAACAGGACCCGGGCCATGGGCCGAGACTAATGCATTGACAAACGTCACTACAATCGATAGAGGTATATAGATGGCCGTCGATCTGGAGCTGGCCCCCAAGCAGAAGCGCCCGCCCGGCGAGCCCTGCTGCCAGCCGGTCGCCTATCCCGACGTGGAGCGCGCCCAGGCCGAGCGCATCGCCGCCATCGCCAAGGCCCTGGCCGACCCCATTCGCCTCCAGCTGGTCGACGTCCTCCGCCAGCATGCCGGCAAGGTGTGCGTGTGCGAGCTCGTCCCGCTGTTCGACCTCTCGCAGCCCACCGTCTCGCATCACCTCAAGGTCCTGCGGGAGGCCGGCATCGTCGACTCCGAGCGGCGGGGGCTGTGGGCCTACTACTACGTCCTCCCCGAAGCGCTGAAGGAGCTGTCCGCATGGCTGAGCTAGGCACCGAGATCCGCGAGACCGTCCGCGAGCGCTACGCCGCCGCGGCCCGGTCCGCCACCTACCGCGTGGGAGGCTGCGGATGCGGCGATGGCTTCGGCGCGACGCTCTACGACGAGGCCAACCGCGAGGAGGTCCCCGCCGCCGCGGTCGACGCCTCGCTGGGCTGTGGCGTGCCCACCGCGGTGGCCGACCTGCACGAGGGCGAGGTCGTGCTCGACCTGGGCTCGGGCGCCGGCGCCGACGCGCTCATCTCCGCGCGGCGGGTGGGTCCCACCGGAAGGGCGATCGGCCTGGACATGACCGACGAGATGCTGGCGCTGGCGCGCGCCAACGCCGCGGCGGCCGGGGTGGAGAACGTGGAGTTCCGGCGGGGCTACATCGAAGACATGCCACTGCCCGACGCCAGCGTCGACGTCGTCATCTCCAACTGCGTCATCAACCTCTCGGCCGACAAGCCGCGGGTGCTGCGCGAGGCGGCGCGGGTTCTGCGGCCCGGCGGGCGTCTGGCCGTGACGAGATCCGCCGCACCCACCGCGTCCACGAGCACGCCAGCTCGGCCATCGTGCGCGCGCGCAAGCCGGGCTGAGGCATGGCCGAGGCTCGGCTCCACGACCCGCAGACGCTGTACCGGCACTGGGAGCACGAGCAGTGGAACCCGTGGGCGATCGACCTCGCCACCGATCGCGCACAGTGGCGGAACGGGCTGAGCGCGGAGGACAAGGGCCTGGTGGCCTGGGCCCTGGCCTCCCTGATGGTCGCCGAGGAGCGGATCACCACCCAGTTCGCCGGCCTGGTGATGGCGGCCGACAGCGAGGAGGAGGCCACGTTCCTGGCCACCCAGCAGGTGGACGAGGCGCGCCACATGCAGTTCTACGCCCGTGTGCAGGCCGAGGTGATCGCCGAGCCGGAGACGATCGCCGTCCACGTGGCGCGCTCGCGCGCGCAGCTGGGCGAGCCGTTCCGCGCGATCTTCGACGGCACGCTGACGTCGGCGCACGACAGGTTGGCGGCCGACCCGCGGGACGCCGCCGCCAAGGTGGACTTCGTCACCACCTACCACCTGGTCATCGAGAGCACGCTGGGGCTGACCGCCTTCCAATTCATCACCCGCTACCTGCGCGACCAGGGCGTCCTGCCCGGGTTCGTCGAGGGCTACGGCCGCGTCCACCACGACGAGCAGCGCCACATCGGCTACGGGGTGTGGTTCCTGCGCGAATCGGTGGCGCGCGATCCGGAACTGGGCGACCGGGTGCGCCAAACGCTGCGCAAGCTCCTGCCGGCGGTGGCCGGGGCGCTGGCGCCGCCGGACCGCGAGGGGACCGACTGGGAGGCCCTGGGCGCGTCGGCCGAGGAGATCCGGGGCTTCGCGCTGGGTGGACTGAGCCGGCGACTGCACGTCGTCGGCGTCCCGCTCGACACTCTCTAGGCGTGTCCCCGAGGCGACCTCTGATCACGGTCTTCGGCATGTAGCGAGCGCTCGGGACGAGCGGTCCGGGGCCCGCGCTAGCGTCGCCGGCCATGCGCCTGGTCGTCGCCCGCTGCGAGGTCCGCTACTCCGGCCGC
>VAXS01000088.1 GCA_005883255.1 Actinomycetota bacterium
TCGTCGGGCTCGAGCATCATCTCCTCGAGCCGCAGCCCGCCGTGCTTGACCGGCGACGGGAGGTCCTCCACGAAGGCCTCGAGCAGTCGGCTCATCCCGAAGTTGCGGGTGGCGACGCCGCAGGCCACCGGGAACAGGTTGCCGTGGTTGGTGCCGTCCTTGAGGGCGTCCACCACCTCCTGGTGGGAGAGCTCCTCGCCCTCCAGGTAGCGCTCCATGAGCGCGTCGGAGTTCTCGGCCACCTCGTCCATGAGCTTGTCGCGGTACTCCTGGGCCTGCTCCGCGAGGTCGTCGGGGATCGGGATCTCCCGCGCGTTGCCCCGCTCGGAGGAGCCGAACTCGTAGGCCTTCATGTCGATCAGGTCGACCAGCCCCCGGAACTCGTGCTCGGAGCCGATCGGGATCTCGGTGGCCACCACGTGGGCCCCGAACGCCGACTTCAGCGACTCCAGCGTCCGGAAGAAGTCGGCCCGCTCGCGGTCGAGCATGTTCACGAACACCAGGCGCGCGAGGTCGAGCTCCTGGGCGCGCTGCCACAGGCGCGCGGTGCTCACCTCCACGCCCATGACCGCGTTGACCACGAACACGGCGGACTCGCACACGCGCAGCGCGCTCAGCGCGTCGGCCACGAAGCTGGGCTCTCCGGGCGTGTCGAGCAGGTTGATCTTGCGCCCCTGCCACTCGAACGAGGACAGCGCGGCCGAGATCGACATCTGCCGCTGCTGCTCGTCCTCGTCGGCGTCCGAGACCGTGGTCCCGTCGGTCACGACGCCCAGCCGGTTGGTCACGCCGGCCTCGAACAGGAGCGCCTCGTGCAGCGAGGTCTTGCCCGTCCCCCGATGCCCGACGAGGGCGACGTTCCGGATCTGGTCGGCCGGCTTGTGCAAGGGCCCGACCTTACCTAATCCTCGGCCAGCTCCTCCTCGGAGAGATGGGAGCGCAGCCGCAGCACGGCCTTGGTGTGCAGCTGGGAGACGCGCGACTCGGTGACGCCCAGGACCTCGCCGATCTCCCGCAGGGTCAGGTTCTCGTAGTAGTAGAGGGCAATCACCAGCTTCTCGCGCTCGGGCAGGCGGGCGATCGCGTCGGCCACGCGGTCCTTGAGGTCCGTGGCGTCGGCCGCCCTGGCCGGGTCGGGCGCGGCGGGGTCCTGGAGCGTGTCCAGCAGCGAGACCTGGTCGCCGCTGGAGTCGGACACGGTCCACAGCTCGTCCAGCGCGGCGATCGTGGAGTTGGAGATCTGGATGAGCGCGTCCTGGAAGCTCTCGAGGTCGATCTCCAGCTCGGCGGCCATCTCCTCGTCCGTCGGGGGACGCTGGAACTTGTGCTCGAGCTTGACGTTCGCCCGCTCGATCTGGCGGGCGCGGGCTCGGACCGAGCGCGGCACCCAGTCCAGCGCCCGCAGCTCGTCGATGATCGCGCCGCGGATCCGGGGGATCGCGTAGGTCTCGAACTTGATCTCCCGCTCGATGTCGAAACGCTCGATCGCCGAGATGAGGCCGATGAGCCCGTAGGAGATGAGGTCCGCCTCCTCCACGTGCGTGGGCAGGCCCGACGCCATCCGGCCGGCCACGTACTTGACCAGCGGCGAGTAGGCGACCACCAGCCGCTCGCGGGCGCGCTCGTCGCCGGTGCCGCGATAGCGCCGCCACAGGTCCTTCAGCTCGATGGCCTTGACGTTGGTTTCCAGGACCGTGCCCTCGCCGGTCAGGCCCGAGGGTGGCTGCGAGCGTACACAGCCCTCAGGCGCTGAGACTCTACTCGAGTGTAAACCTGCGTCGTGGAGAGGCTGGAGTGGCCCAAAAGCTCCTGAATGGCCCGCAAATCGGCCCCTCCTTCCAGCAGATGGGTGGCGAACGAGTGGCGCAGCCAGTGCGGTGACACCCCGCCCGCCAGCGCCGCGTGCCGGGTCCAGACGCGCAGGCGCCGGCGCACGTCCGACGTGGACAGGCGCCGGCCCGACTTGGACAGGAACAGCGCGGGGTTTCCGTCTCCGCTGGCCAGGGCCGGCCGGCCGCGGTCGAGGTAGCGGCCCAGCGCGCCCAGGGCGTGCTCGCCGATCGGGACCACCCGGGTCTTCTGGCCCTTCCCCTCCACCCGCGCCTCCTCGGCGTCGAAGTCCACGCTCCCCGTGTCGAGCGAGACCAGCTCCTCGGCGCGCAGGCCGGTGGCGTAGGCCAGCTCCAGCAGGGCCCGGTCGCGGAGCTCCAGCGGCGTGGCCGCGGGGATGCGGTCCAGCAGGCGGGAGACCTCGTCGGGCCGCAGCGTCTTGGGGAGGTTGCGGGGGCGCTTGGGCGCGGACAGCAGCTCGGCCGGGTTCTGCTCCACCGTGCCGGCCTCGCGCAGGGCGCGGAACAGGGCGCGCAGCGAGGCCAGCTTGCGGGCGACCGTGCTGGCGGCGGCCCCGCGCCTCGACAGCGCGGCGGCGTAGCGACGCAGGGTGCGGGGAGTCACCCCGCCGGGCTCCACACCGGCGCGGGAGGCCCACACGGCGAACTGGCCGACGTCGATGCCGTAGGCCCGGCGCGTCTTCTCGGCCGCGCCCCGCCGGCGCAGGTCGCCGTCGAACGCCTGCAGCGCGGCCGTCCAGCCGGCGCTGGGCTCGTCGACGACACGTGGCGTGTACATAGCCACGCGCCACCATTCGACGCGCGGCGCACCATGCCTACTTCGCGAGGGCTCCGGGCGCCCTAGCTGATGTAGAGCGGGGTGTTGAGCGGCACGTGAGGGTAGAGCTCCACGACGTCGGAGACGTGCATGCGGATGCAGCCGTGCGAGGCCGCGCTGCCGATCGAGGAGTCGTCGGCCGTGCCGTGGATCCCCCGGCCTCCGCCGAAGCCCATCCACCGCGCCTTCAGGGGGTTCTGGGGCGAGCCGCCGGGGATCGTCTGGCCGGCCAGCGAGCCCGCCCAGGACGCGTGGGGCACGTACCAGGTGGGGTCCACGGTCTTGTCGTCGATGTGGTACACGCCGGCCGGGGTGGAGTAGCCGAGCTGCCCGACGGCGATCGAGTAGGTCTTGTCCAGGCGCAGGTGCTTGAACAGCCGCAGCTTGAACTGATCGCGGCTGATCGTGATCAGCGTCGAGTACATCCGGGGCAGGTCGGCCATCGTGACCTTGGGGGCGGTCGTGTGCGAGCGCACCGCGATGCTCGCCGCCCGCGTCCCCACGATCGCCGCCTCGACGGCGTTGTGCAGCGCGCGGGAGTCGATGATCACGCCGCGCTTGCCCGGGACCTTCGTGAAGCCGCCGTCGTTGAAGTCCAGGTGGGCGTCCACGGCCTGGCGATCGAGCTTGTCCTCGACCTTGCCCACGAACCGGCTCAGGACCAGCCGGCTGTAGGTGACGCTGGCCGGGATGTCCGTGTTGATCGAGTCGCCCCGGACGTCGCGCCAGGTGCGCGAGAAGATGTCGCCCTGGCGGCTGCGGGCCACCGCGGCGTCCACCATGTCCCGCACGTTGAACGTGGCCCCCGCCTGACGGGGGGTGAGCCGGAAGGTCGTGCGGCCGGCGCGGACCACGATCGGCTGGTCCAGCCGGCTGTGCAGCTCGCGGGCCACCCTGTCCTGCGCCTGGCCGCGGTCGAGACCGCCGACGTCGATACCGCCCACC
>VAXS01000089.1 GCA_005883255.1 Actinomycetota bacterium
ACGGAGCCTGGAACGTCACGCCCAGCGCCTGCCCGCGGGGCACGATCGAGACCTTGCGCACCGGGTCGGCGCCGGGCACCAGCATCCCCAGCAGCGCGTGGCCGGACTCGTGGTAGGCGGTGCGCTCGCGCTCCTCTGGAGAGAGCGTGATCCGGCGCGCGGCCCCCAGCAGGACCTTCTCCAGCGCGTCCGTGAAGTCGCTCTGCGCCACCCGGTCGTGCCCGCGCCGCGCGGCCAGCAGCGCCGCCTCGTTGACCAGGTTCTTCAGGTCCGCGCCCACCATCCCCGCGGTGGAGGAGGCGAGCGCGTCCAGGTCGACGTCGGGCCCCAGCGGGACGTGGCGCGTGTGGACCTCGAGGATCTTGCGTCGCCCCTCCTGGTCGGGCGGGTTCACCGTCACCCGGCGATCGAAGCGACCGGGACGCAGCAGCGCCGGGTCGAGGATCTCCGGACGGTTGGTGGCGGCGAGCACGATCACGCCCTCGGTCCCGTCGAAGCCGTCCATCTCGGTGAGGATCTGGTTGAGCGTCTGCTCGCGCTCGTCGTGCCCGCCGATCGACACGGCGCCTGCGCGGGAGCGGCCGATCGCGTCGAGCTCGTCGATGAAGATGATCGCCGGCGCGGTCTGCTTGGCCTGCTGGAAGAGGTCGCGCACGCGGCTGGCGCCCACGCCCACGATCATCTCGATGAACTCCGAGGCCGACAGCGAGAAGAAGGGCACGTTCGCCTCGCCGGCCACCGCCCGGGCCAGCAGCGTCTTGCCGGTCCCCGGCGGTCCGGAGAGCAGGACCCCGCGCGGGATCATGCCGCCCAGCCGCCGGTACTTCCCGGGGTCGCGCAGGAAGTCGACGATCTCCACCAGCTCCTCCTCGGCCTCGTCGATCCCGGCCACGTCGTCGAAGGTCACGCGCTGCGCGGTGGGCTCGTAGCGGCGCGCCCGTGAGCGGCCGATCCCGCCCAGCCCGCCGCCCAGTCCCCCCGCGGCGCGGCGCATCAGGAACACGAACAGGAGCACGAGCAGGATCGTGGGGCCGAACGAGAACAGCAGCGTCGAGATGAACGAGGGCCCCTGGTCCACCGGGTGGGCGTTGACCACCACCTTCTTGGCCAGCAGGAGGTTGAGAAGCCCGTCGTTGCCGAAGGACGGACGCACCGTCTGGAAGTGGGTCGAGGACTTTCCGTTCTTGCCCGTCGGGTAGTGGACCTTGGCCCGGAACACGCCCTGGATCGTGTCCCCGCGGGTCGAGATCTCCTTGACGTTCCCGTTCTCGACCTGGGCCCGGAACACCGTGTAGGGGACGCTGATCCGGGTCGTCCCCTTGTTCACCTGCGAGGCGACCAGGTAGTTGACGCCGAACAGGACGAGCAGGACCAGCCAGAAGGCGCTGCCGCCGGGGGGACGGAAGCGGGGCGGCCGCTGGGGCGGCTGGGCATCGCCGCCCTCGGGCGCCCCCTCGACGCGCCAGGGGCTGGGGCGGTCTTCGGCCATGGCACCAGCGACACTAGCAGCGGGCCATGGCCGGCCGGGACCGGGCTAGACTCGCCCCCGCGTGGACCCGTTTGCGCTGATCATCGGAGGGATCGTGGTCGCGCTGGTGATCTGGCTCCTGATCCTCGGGCGCTACCACCCGCGCTCCGGCGCGGACGTCCTCCAGTGGCGTCCCACCCGCTCCCCCGAGCTCGAGGCGCAGAACGAGATCGACGATCTCGACCAGATGCTGGCCGCCGCCAATGAGCGCCGGCGCCGCCGCGGCGAGCCCGAGCTCACCGCGGCCGAGATGGAGGGGCGGGTGCGCGAGGACCGCCGCCTGGCCGAGCAGCTGCGCGACCGGCATCTGGCCGACCTCGACCTGCGCCAGATGCTCGACGCCACGAACGCCCGGCGGCGCGCCCGCGGCGAGCCGGAGCTCTCGGAGGACGCCTACCGGTCGCAGCTCGACGCCGACCGCGCGCGCCTCGAGCGCGGCTGACGCGGGTGGCCCGAGTCCTCCTGGTGGGCTGCGGCTGCCGGGGCCGCGGGCTGGCGCGGGCGCTGCGCGCGGACGGCCATGCGGTCCGGGGCACCACGCGCGACCCGGCCGGCCGCGAGGCGATCGCCGCCGCCGGGGCCCAGCCCTGGGTGGGCGATCCCGACCGGGTGGCCTCGCTGACGGGGGCGCTCGAGGGCGCGGCGCTGGTGTGCTGGCTGTTGGGCAGCGCGCGCGGGGAGCCGGGCGCCGTGGCCGCGCTCCACGACGAGCGGCTGGCCTTCTTCCTGCGCGAGCTCACCGACACCGGCGTGCGCGGATTCGTCTACGAGGCCGCCGGCACCGTCGACCCGACGGCCCTCGCCCGGGGCGCCGAGCGGGTCCGCGAGGCTCTCGAGACGATCAGGCTGCCCGTGGCGATCGTGGACGCCCCTCCCGACGACGTTCAGGACTGGACGAAACGGATGCGGTCGGCCGTGGGCGGACTGTTAGGTTAGACTCGCCGCACGGCTAAATAGTCGGAAACCCGGTAGGGATTAGGAGGAAGCTTCGACATGGCTGACTACGCCAAGGACGTCCTGGTCGAGACCCAGTGGCTCGAGGACCATCTCGACGACGACTCCATCCGCATCGTCGAGGTGGACGAGAACCCGGCGCTGTACGCCGAGGCCCACATCCCCGGCGCGATCGGCTTCGACTGGAAGACGGACCTCCAGGACCAGGTCAAGCGCGACTTCCTGGGTCCCGAGGAGTTCGGCCAGCTGTTCGGCAGCCGCGGCATCTCCAACGACCACCTGATCGTCCTCTACGGGGACCGCAACAACTGGTTCGCCGCCTACACCTACTGGTACCTGAAGTACTACGGGCACGACGACGTCAAGCTGCTCAACGGCCCGCGCGAGAAGTGGATCGGCGAGGGCCGGGCCACCACCACCGAGGTGCCCAGCTTCTCGCCGGCGACGTTCGACGCCCAGGCCGGCGACGACGCCATCCGCGCCCAGCGCGACGAGGTCCTGGGCGCGCTCGGGCAATCCATTCGCCTGGTCGACGTCCGCTCCCCGCAGGAGTACTCCGGCGAGCTGATCGCGATGCCCGGCTACGAGCAGGAGGGGGCGCAGCGGGCCGGCCACATCCCGGGGGCGGCCTCCATCCCCTGGGCGCAGGCGGTCAACGAGGACGGGACGTTCAAGTCGGCCGACGAGCTGCGCGATCTCTACACGTCCAAGGGCGTGGCCAACGGCGACCCGATCATCGCCTACTGCCGGATCGGGGAGCGCTCGGCGCACACCTGGTTCGTGCTGCACGAGCTGCTCGGCCACGACGACGTCAAGAACTACGACGGCTCGTGGACCGAGTGGGGCAACCTCGTGAACGTCCCGATCGAGAAGAGCGCCTAGCCCAGCACCGGCGACAGCCGGTCCAGCAGGTCCGACAGGATCCGGGCCGTGGCGCCCCAGATGACGTTGCCGTCGACGGTGTAGACGTCGGAGCGGAACGGGACGCCCCGCCGGACGAGTCGCTTGTGCTCGTGGCCGGCGCGGAGGTCGGGCAGCGACAGCTCGAGCACGTCGGCCACCTCGGCGGCGCTGGGCAGCCAGCGGTGGCCGGGCTCGATCACGCCCACGAACGGGTAGATCGCGTAGTTGGTGACCACGGTCGGCGTGGGCGTGAGCGCGCCCACCAGCTCCACCGCCTCGCGCGGGAGGCCGCTCGTAGAGCGGGACGAGCACCGCGGCGTCGATCCGGCCCCGGACGTCGAGCTGCGCCGCCTCCTCGGGCGAGAGCAGCAGCGGGGCCAGCTGCTCGCTGAGGTACGGCATCGGCGCCGGACTATAGTCGGGGCATGGCGGAGGCCCTGATCGTCGTCGACGTGCAGAACGACTTCTGCCCCGGAGGGGCGCGGGCGACCGCGGCTAGCTGACCGGCGCGACCAGCTCGACGCGCTCGGCGAACATGACCTCGCCGTCCAGCGTCCGGTGGACCGGGCACTTGGCGGCGATCTGCATCAGGCGCCGGACCCGCTCTTCGTCCAGGCCCTCGGGAAGGCGCACCACCAGCTCGAACCGAGTGGGACAGCCGCGCTCGGCGGGCTGGTACTCGCAGTCCACCTCGACCTCGCCCACGTCCCAGCCCTTGCGCTCGGCGTACATCTCGAGCGTGACCGCCGTACAGGAGGCCAGCGAGACCGCCAGAAGCTCCTGCGGGCTGGGGCCCATGTCGTCGCCCCCGGTCTCATGGGGCTCGTCGGCGGTGAGCGCGTGGTCGCGGACGCGGACCTCGTGCTGGAAATGGTGGGAAACCGTGCGTCTGGCGGTGGCTCTCATGCTCCGCATCGTAGCGCCGGCCGATCAGTCGTCCGTCAGTGGGTTGAACACGAGCCCCGTCAGGAGCTTGGGAAAGAAGTAGGTGGACTTGGGCGGCATGCTCTCGCCCGCGGCCGCCACGGCGCGGACCTGCTCCACCGGGGTGGGGCGGAGGAAGAAGGCGGCGTCGTACTCGCCGCGCTCCAGCAGGCCCAGGGCCTCGCCGGCGTCGCGGGCGTATCCCAGGCCGCGGAGGTGGGAGATGTCGTCGTCGGTCATCCCCAGGGCGTCCTTGAGCACCAGCGCCTCCAGCACCGCCGTGTCGAGCCGGCGGTAGGGATCGGACCGCCCGGCCAGCGCCCGATCGGCGATCGCCGGGTCCTTGAGGGTGAGCGCGAACGGCCGCTGGAAGTGGGCGTCGACGTAGCCCAGGGTGAGTGGGCCGTCGCCGTCCGGGCTGGGTACCAGCTCGGCTCGCCCCACCTCGCGCACGTCGAAGCTGGCCCGGATCGCGTCCGCCAGGGCCTCCTGTCGCTCGGGGCTCAGGCCGCGGACCAGCCGGTGGGTGGGGAAGACGGTGAGACCGGGATCCTCGAGCGCGACCAGGCACATGAGCACGTAGCGGTGCGGGCCCTCGCCGCCCACTTCGTCGGCGTACACGCGGGCGGTCTCGTAGCGGTGATGGCCGTCGGCGATCAGCAGCTCGGCGTCGGCCAGGGCGGCCTGCGCCGCCTGGATCGCGTCTGGGTCGGTGACCCGCCAGGTGCGGTGGCGGGTGCCCTCGTCGTCGGTCACGTCGCCCCAGGGCTCCCCGGCGGCATGCGGCGCCAGCGACGACCTGGCGGCGCCGGCGGGGTCGGAGTGCAGCGCGAAGATGGGGGACAGGTTCGTCCGCGTGGCGCGCGTCAGGCGCAGGCGGTCCTCGCGGGGCCCCGGGTGGGTGCGCTCGTGGGGACGTATGCGGCCCGGGCCGTAGTCCTCGATCCGCACGCGACACAGGAAGCCGCTGCGGGTCCGGTGTAAGGCTTCGCCGGGGGCCTCGTAGTCCTGGCGCAGGGCCCAGAGGGCGGGATCGGGCTCGCGGACCACCGCGCCCTCGCGCTGCCATCCGTGCAGGGTCGCGGCGGCCGCGGCGTAGGGATCGGCGCCGCCCTCCGGCAGGTCGACGTGCACCACGTTGTAGAGCGAGCGGGCGGCCAGCCGGGCGCGCTGCTCGGGGTCGATCACGTCGTAGTGTAGGTCGCGCCGCCCAGCCGGCCGGCGCCGCCGATCGGGACGCCGGACGCCACGCCCACCCCGCCCTCGCGGAAGCCGGCGTTGAGGATGTTGGCGCGGTGGCCGGGGCTCTGCATCCAGGCATCGACGACGGCCACGGGGATCCCCAGGTCGCCGCTCCCCCAGGCCAGGTTCTCGCCCAGCGCCCAGACCAGGCGGCCCCCCGCGTAGCCGTGGGCCAGGATCCGACCCACGAAGGCGCCGTGCTCGAAGTAGCGGCGGCGAACCATGTCGCGGGAGTGGTCGCCGGCGGCCGCGATCAGGCGGGCGTTGGACTGGAGCGCGCGCAGCCCGCGGCTCCGGCGCTCGGCGTTGACCAGGCACAGCGCCGCCGACTGGGCCGCGGCGACGGTGGCCGCGGTGGGGTGGACGTAGGCGCCGGCGCAGGTCTGGGCGCCGCGGAGCCGGGCCTGCGCGGCCGGCGCGCCGGCCACGGCGAGGGCGGCGAGAGTGACGAGGGGGACGAGTCGGCGCATGGTGGCGGAGGGCCTTTGTACAGGCCTCCGCCTTCGGATCGGCCTTTCAGGCGCGGGCGGCGACGGCCCGGCGCCGCCGGATGGACGGGTGTTCGGGCGCCTGCTCGGCCTCCCGGGCGATTCGCTGCAGCTGCACCCACACCACCGCCGCGACCACCAGCCCGCCGCCCGCGATCTGCACGGCCGACAGCCCCTGCCCGTGGATGGCCCAGGCGAACACGGCCGCCAGGACCGGCTCGAGCGTGGCCACCACCGCGGCCCGCGAGGCCGGGATGTGCCGTACGGCGGCCACCATGCACCCGAACGGGAGCAGCGTCCCAACGACCGCGACGCCCAGGCCGAGCCCGACATTCCCAACCGAGTCGAAGCGGTCGAGCGGAAAGTCCCACAGCGGCTGGACCACCGCCCAGAACAGCGTGGCGAAGCCGAACGCCCACACCAGCGTGGTGACCGGCGAGTAGCGCCGGCCCGCCCGCTCGCTGCCCACCAGGTAGATCGCGAAGGTGATCGCCGCGCCGAAGGCCGCCGCCAGCCCGACCCAGTCCAGCCCGCTGACGTGGTAGGCCCGCACCACCAGGAAGCAGCCGGCCAGCGACAGCGCCGCCGCGCCCCACAGGCCGCGGCCCAGGCGCCGGCCGTGCGCCAGCCGCAGCCACAGGAGGATCAGCAGCGGACCCAGGTACTCGATGGTGAGCGCCACGCCGATCTCCAGGCGGTCGATCGCGAAGAAGTAGGTGGCGTGGACGCCGGCCAGGCCGACGATCCCCAGGAAGGCCAGCCGCGGCACGTCGGCGCGCCGGACGCGCAGCAGCGCGGGTCGGGTGGAGGACAGGACGGCCAGCAGGACGATCCACGAGAGAAGCGACCGCAGCTGCGCCAGCCGCAGCGCGCCGACCCCGTCGTCGAGCAGGAACCGCGCCAGCGAGCCGTTGAGCGCCCACATGCTCGCGGCCGCCAGCGCCAGCACGTATCCGAGGCGGGTCGACCGGGCGTGCGCCGACATCGCGGGAGTGTGGCACGGGGGCGC
>VAXS01000190.1 GCA_005883255.1 Actinomycetota bacterium
CGACCAGCTCGTGCTGGTCACCGGCGGCCCGCTGAAGGTCGCGGCCCTCGACCTGCCGGTGCGGATCGCAGTCGAGGGGAGCTCGGGCTCGCCCGACGCCGAGGTCGTCAACGGCAAGACCGCGATGTACGTCCTGTGCGGGCTGGGATCGCGGTGCTCCATCGACAAGGGCAAGCCCTCCTCCCAGCGCTTCCTGCTGCTGCGCCGGGAGGCGCTGGAGCTGGCGCTGTACTCGTTCCACTACCTCAACGGCGTCGAGAACGTGGTCGCGCTGCTGCCGCCGGCCCCGGGGCAGCGGCCGCGCAACGCGGTGTTCTTCCGCCGCCGCGATCTCGCGCCCGCGCTGGACCATCCCCTGGCCGCGACCCTGCCCTCGCCCCCGCCCACGCTGAACGCGCTGCCCTCCTCGCCCGAGGCCACCCTGATCGCGCAGCTCACCGACCGCAACCTGTTCCAGTACTCGTTCCAGCAGGGCCAGGACCTCGGGGCCTTCCTCGTCCTGAACCGCCTGGCCGCGAGTGGCTGACGCGCCGGGCGCGGCGGCCTCGCTGGCCGCCGCCAAGGCGCGGCTGGACCGCCTCGACCTCTACCCCCGCCGGGTGCGGATCGACCGCGTGCGCGTGCTCGAGCTGCCGTGGCTGTTCCGCCTGCCCTGGTTCCGGCGCTTCGACGGCTACGCGGCGTGGCCGCTGATCCTCCTGCGCCAGCCGCTGGCGCGGACGCCGCCCGACCTGCTCTGCCACGAGCTCTGCCACGTCTGGCAGATGCAGCACCGGCCGCTGCGGATGCCGCTCTCCTATCTGCGCACCGGGTACGCCCGCAATCCCTACGAGGCCGAGGCCCGGCGGGCCGTCGAGGCCACGCGCTAACCGGCGCGCCGGGCATGCGGCGCCTCATGAGGTTCGTATCCGGCGCAGCGCACCACCGGCACCCGGGGGTAGCGCGGGTACGCCGGATCCGTGCGCGAGCGCTCGCACAGCGAGAACTCCGAGCCGCGGGTGTTGCGCACCACCCGCTGGTGGCGGCAGGTGTCGCACAGGCCGGCGGGCGGACGGGCCATGCCACCGTTACTATACTTTCTGAAGCTTGAGCACGTTCGTTCGCCTACTGGGTTTCCTGCGCCCCTACCGTCGGGGCGTCTTCTGGTCGCTCTCGCTGGCGGCCGCGGCGATCGGCGGGACGGTCGCCATCCCCTGGCTCACCGGTCGCGCGATCGACCAGGTCAAGCACGGCGACCGCCACGGGCTGGTGATCGTGGGCATCGCCGTCGCGGCCGCGGGCCTCCTGCGGCTCACGCTCACGGTGGCGCGGCGCCTCATCGCCGGGCGCGTCTCGCTGGGCGTGGAGTACGACCTGCGCAACGGGATGTACGCCCACCTGCAGCGGCTCGAGCTGGGCTTCTTCGACTCCCAGCAGACCGGGCAGCTCATGTCCCGGGCCACGGTGGACCTCCAGGGGGTCCGGTTCTTCCTGGGCTACGGCCTGGTGTTCCTGCTGCAGTCGGCGCTCACGCTCGCCCTGGGCGCCACCGCGATGCTGGTCCTCAACCCCGGGCTGGCCGCGATCGCCCTCTCCCCCGTGCCCTTCGTGATCCTCGTGGGCTGGCAGTTCGGCAAGCGCAACCGGCCGGCGCTGCAGGAGGTGCAGCAGCGGATCGCGGAGCTGACCGCCGCCGCCGAGGAGAACGTCTCGGGGGTGCGCGTGGTCAAGGCGTTCGCGCGCGAGTCGCACCAGCTCAAGCGCTTCCGCCACTCGGTGGCCCGGGTGTTCGACCAGTCGATGCTGTCCACCCGGATCCGGGCGTTCTACACGCCGCTCATCGGCTTCCTGCCCAGCCTAGGACTGGCGGCGATCCTGTTCTTCGGCGGGCGCCAGGTGATTCGCGGCACGCTCACCATCGGCGAGTTCACCGCCTTCTACGCCTACCTGCTCATGCTGATCTCGCCGATGCGGCAGCTGGGCATCTTCCTGGGGATGGCCCAGCGGGCGGTGGCCTCGGGCGCGCGGGTGTTCCAGATCCTCGACCGGGCGCCGGCGATGCCGGTCGCCCCGGACGCGCCGCCGCTCCCGGAGGGCGACGGCCGGGTGGAGATGCGCGGGGTGACCATGACCTACCCGGGCGCGAGCGAGCCCAGCCTGCGCGACGTCGACCTGGACGTGGCCGCGGGCACCACGGTGGCGCTGGTGGGACCGACCGCGTCGGGCAAGACCACGCTGGTGTCCCTGATCCTCCGCCTCTACGACGTCGATCGGGGGCAGGTGCTGGTGGACGGCGCCGACGTCACGCGGGTGGACCCGGTATCCCTGCGACACGCGGTGGCGCTGGTCACCGACGATCCGTTCCTGTTCTCGGCCAGCGTGCACGAGAACATCGCCTACGCCCGGCCCGACGCCACGCGGGAGGAGGTCGAGGCGGCGGCCCGGCGCGCCCAGGCCGACGAGTTCATCGCCGAGCTGCCGGAGGGCTACGAGACGCTGATCGGCGAGCGCGGGCTCACGCTCTCGGGCGGACAGCGTCAGCGGCTGGCGATCGCGCGGGCGCTGGTGGCCGACCCGCGGATCCTGATCCTGGACGACGCCACCTCGTCGGTGGACGCCACCACCGAGGCCGAGATCAAGCAGGCGCTGCGCGAGGTCATGCGTGGGCGCACGACGTTCATCGTGGCCCACCGGCTCTCGACGATCTCGCTGGCCGAGGACATCGTGGTGCTCGAGGAGGGGCGGATCCTGGCGCGCGGCGACCACGAGGAGCTGCTCGAGTCCTCGGAGCTGTACCGGGCGATCGTCGAGAAGGGAATGCCGGACCAGGTCTTCCTCACCGAGAAGCCGCGCGAGGCGGAGGTGGCGGGACTGTGAGGTCGCTGCTGCGCCGCCGTCCTCCCTTCCGCCGCGACGAGCTGCTGCGACGCCTGCGCCAGACGCGCGGGCGCGGACGCAAGCTGCGCGGCCTGATCGAGCTGCTGCGCCCCTACCGCGGACGGGTGATCGCCACCCTCGTGTCCCTGATCTTCGCCACCGGCGCCTCGCTGGCGCCGGCGCCGCTGGCCAAGCTGGCGATCGACAACGGGATCGCCAAGCACGACGTCGGCACCCTCGACCTGGTGGTCCTCGCCTTCCTGGGCTCGGCGCTGGTGCTGTGGGCGGGCAGCGCGCTGGAGACCTACCTGGTGGGATGGGTCGGCCAGCGCGCGCTCCAGGACCTGCGCCTGCGGATCTTCGAGCACCTGCAGACGCTGTCGATCGGGTTCTACTCGCGCCGCCGTGCCGGGGTGCTGGTATCGCGGATGACCAACGACGTGGAGGCGCTGGACCAGCTGGTCACCGACGGCGCGGTCACGCTGATCCAGTCGTCGCTGACGCTGATCGGCACCCTGGTGATCCTGTTCGTGCTCGACGCCCGCCTGGCGGCGTTGACGCTGATCGTGGTGCCCTTCCTGGCGGCGGGCTCGGTCCTCTTCCGCATCGCCTCGGCGGACGCCTACCGGATCACCCGGGAGAAGATCGCCTGGATCACGTCCTACCTGCAGGAGACGTTGTCGGGGGTGCGGCTGGTGCGGGCCTTCGGCCAGGAGCCGCGCCACCTGAAGCGCTTTGCGGAGCTCAACGAGGAGAACCGCCAGGCCAACCTGAAGACGGTCTACCTGAACGCCGCGTACTTCCCCGCGGTCGAGCTGATGTCGGCGCTGGCCACCGTGGGGATCCTGGTGTTCGGGGGCATCCAGGCGATCCAGGGGCACGTGACCGTGGGCGTGCTGGTGGCGTTCGTGGCCGCGCTGAACAACTTCTTCGACCCCATCCAGCAGCTCTCGCAGCTCTACACCACCTATCAGGCGGGGATGGCGGCGCTGGACAAGATCTTCGAGCTGCTCGACGAGTCGCCCGACCTGGTGGACCGGCCCGACGCGCTCGAGCTCGAGACACTGCGGGGCGAGGTCCGCTTCGACGACGTCTCGTTCCGCTACGGCGAGGGCGAGGACTCCGTGTGGGCGCTGCGCGACCTCTCGCTCACCATCCCGCCCGGGCAGACCGTGGCGATGGTGGGGGCGACCGGCGCCGGCAAGTCGACGCTGGCCAAGCTCGTGGCTCGCTTCTACGACCCGACCGAGGGCCGGGTGCTGGTGGACGGGCACGACCTGCGCGACGTGCGGGCGGCCTCGTTGCGCGCGCAGCTGGGTGTGGTGCCGCAGGAGGGCTTCCTGTTCTCGGGCACCATCGGCGAGAACATCGCCTTCGGGCGACCGGACGCGACGCCGGACGAGGTGCGGGCCGCCGCCGGGGCGGTGGGCGCGGACGAGTTCGTCTCGCGCCTGCCCGACGGCTACGACACCGAGGTGGGCGAGCGGGGGTCGCACCTGTCGGGCGGCCAGCGCCAGCTGGTGGCGTTCGCCCGGGCGCTGATCGCCGACCCGCGGATCCTGATCCTCGACGAGGCGACGTCGAACGTCGACGTGCACACCGAGAGCCGGATCGAGGAGGGGCTGCGGCGGCTGCTGGCGGGGCGCACGGCGATCGTGATCGCACACCGGCTGTCGACGATCCGCCGGGCGGGGATGATCGTCGTGCTGGAGCACGGCCGGATCGTGGAGCAGGGCACGCACGAGGAGCTGCTGGCCGCCCAGGGCGCGTACTGGCGGCTGCACCGCGACTGGGCGGAGCAGGCGGCGGCCTAGCCGGGCGGCGGCGGACCGGCGGGGGCGGGGGCGGCGCGCCTTCGCGCGGCCCGCGACCACCGCGGGGCGCGCGGCCGCCGGTGGCCAGCCAGCCCCCGGCGAGCAGGGCGGCGGAGGCGACGAGCGCGAGCCAGGCGCCGGTGCGCAGGCTGGCGCCGTGGACCACGGGCGGCGGCTCCACGAGCTGCACCACCACGATCGCGAACGCCGCGCCGCCGATCACGAGCGGGCCCTGACCGCCCAACGGCCACCGATTCCCGACCAGGATGCCCGCCCCCAGCACCGCGCCATACGCGCCGGCGGCGGCCAGCACCAGGTCCAGGACCTCGAACGCGGTCCACGCATCGACGCCCGGGTCATACCAGGAGACGAACAGGCTGATGAACAGCAACAGCCCCCCACCCAGCGTCAAAAGACCACTCAACGTCCGGCCAGGCATCGCGAGCCAGCCTACCCCCCGGCCCGGCGTCGGCATGCCGTCAACGACTGAACTGGGGACCAGGGATTCGAACCCCAACTTCGACATCCAGAGTGTCGCGTGCTGCCGTTACACCAGTCCCCACTGATATGAGGCGCCGCCTGGGCCGCAGCGGGCCAGTATAGAGCTGCCCTTTCCGTCCGACCCTGCCGGGAACATATGTTCGTGTCGGCCACACGGCAGTCTGTAGAGGACCTGGTCGGCCGAGGCCTCACTCCCAACGAGATCGCCCGAGAGCTCGGCCTTGCGCCTCAGACCATCCGTTACCACCTCGGTCGTATCCGGCGCGGAGCCATCGACGGTCGCAGACGACCGAGGGACCACGTGGAGGTCGACGAGTCGATCCGTCGCGGGCGCACGCGTGATGCGGTTCGCGAGCTTCTGGCTCGGGAGATGACACGTGCGGACGTCGCACGCGCGCTCGGGGTTTCCAAGGCCACCGTTTCGTACCACGCCCGCCGTCTCGGGCTGCACGTCGACGAGCGCTGCGCCCGCCGCTACGACTGGGAGGCGATTCAGAGCTTCCACGACCAAGGGCACTCTCGAACTGATTGCCTGGCGCGCTTCGGTCTGTCGCCGTCGACCTGGTACGACGCCGTCAAGCGCGGCGACCTCCAGCCGCGTCCAGCTCACACTCCGATAGAAGAGCTCTGCGTCGCGGACACGTACCGGGGTCGATACAACCTCAAGCAGCGCCTGCTTGCCGCCGGCCTGAAGGAGTCCCGCTGCGAGCACTGCGGCCTGGAGAGCTGGCGGGGACAGCGCCTGTCGCTCGCCCTTCATCACGTCAACGGCGACCGACTGGACAACCGGCTGGAGAACCTGCGGTTGTTGTGTCCCAACTGCCATAGCCAGACGGCGAACTTCGCCGGGCGCAACGGGCGGCGTGGGCCGCGCGTACCTGGCGGCGCGATGCGGGCCGCCGCCGGGCGACCCGTGTGGCTACGGCCCCGTCGGGGTCACTGGCCGGCGTCGCGGACGTTTCCCCGCGGCGCCGCTCGGCGCGCTTAGAGCCCGCTCAGGTCGGTGTTGACGTCGGCGAGCTCGGCCGTGTGGGCGCTGACGTCGGTGTGGCTCGTGAGTAGGCGGCGCGCGTGCTCCAGGTCGTCGCTGCGGCCGACGGAGAGGGCTCCGGCGACGCGGCCGTCCTGCAGGTACCAGAGCGAGAACTCGCCGTCGTCGATCGAACCGCGGACGACCTCCTGGTCCCACCCGAAGGCCGGACCGACGTACTCCATCGACGCCCAGTCGGCCAAGTCGCTGAAGAAGTAGGGGACGACGTCGTACTCGGTCTCGCGGCCCAACATGTTCAGGGCCGCCGTCTTGCCCTGGTTGAAGGCCACGTCCCAGTGCTCGATGCGGACCGGGCGGCCGTGGATCGGCGAGTCGTACTCGCAGATGTCTCCCGCCGCCCACACCCCCGGCGCCGAGGTCTCCAGCCGCGACGAGCAGCGCACGCCGCCGCGCTCCCCCAGCTCCAGCCCGGCGCGCTCGGCCAGGTGCACCTCCGGGTGCACGCCGGTGCCCATCACCACCGCGTCGGCCTTCAGCTCCAGGCCGCCCTTCGTGACCACCTTGCGGACCCGCCCGTCGGCCCCCTCGAAGCGCTCGAGCTGATCGTCGCCGTGGACCTCGATCCCGTGCGACTGAAGCACCGACTGGAACCACTCGCCCGCCTGCCGCCCGAACGTCCGCTCGTGCGTCACCGCCTCCTGCATCACGATGCTGCAGCGCCTCCCGCGCATGGTCAGCGACGCCGCCACCTCTGTCCCGATGTAGGAGCCGCCCACGATCACCACGTGCTCGGCCTCCGACGCGTCGCTCCAGATCGCCGCCGAGTTGCTGAGCGTCCGCAGATAGTGCAGGCCGTCCAGCTCCGCACCCTCGACGTGCAGGATCCGCACGTTGGCGCCGGTGGCCACCAGCGCCCGACCGAACTCGACCTCCTGGCGGTGGGGCATGAGCGTGGCCGTGCGCGCGCCCAGGTCCAGTCCCATCACGCTGGTCCGGGTGAGCAGCTCGATCGACTGCTCCTCCCACCACTCGTTGGGGCGGAAGTACGCGTCCTCGCGGCTCTCCCGACCCTGCAGGAACTCCTTCGAGCACGGCGGGCGGTTGTAGGGCGGATCGGGCTCGCGGCCCACCAGCAGGATCGAGCCGTCGGCTCCCTCCTCGCGCAGCCAGCGCGCGCAGTTGGCGGCGGCCAGCCCGCCTCCCACCAGCAGGTAGTCGACCCGGCGATCAGCCACCGGTGGCGGCTCCCTGCGAGGCGAACTGCCGGGTGATCTCCTCCTCCAGCCCCGGATCGAGCACCACCAGGACCTCGTCACCGGACTCGATCACCGTGTCCGACTTGGGCACGAAGCCCTCGCCGCCGCGCAGGATCGAGATGATCAGGCTCCCGTCGGGCAGCGGCACCTCGTTGATCCGCTTGCCGGCGGTGACCGCGTCGTCGGCCACGATCAGCTCGATGATCTCCAGGCGCTCCTCGGCCAGGTCGAGCAGGTGCACCAGCCCGTACTGCGGCACCTCGTGCTCGATCAGGCGCAGGATCAGGTCGGTGGCGGACACCACCGGATGGATACCCAGGAGCTTGAAGTGGTCGACGTTGCGGGGGTTGTTGACCCGGGCCACGATCCGCTCCACCAGGTACTTCTCCTTGGCCACCTGGGAGATGAGGATGTTGTCCTCGTCGTCGCCGGTCACGGCGATGACCAGGTCGGCCCGCTGGATCCCCGCCCGCTCCAGCACCCAGAGCTCGGTGGCGTCGCCGTACTGGACGGCGTGCTCGAGCTCCTGCTCGACCACCAGATAGCGGCGGCGGTCGCCCTCGATCAGCGTGACCTCCTCCCCCTTGTCGATCAGCTCGCGCGCCAGGTTCCAGCCGACCTTGCCGGCACCGCAGACGATGATGTACACGCGCTAGCCCTCGCTCCTCACGACGACACCACCGCCTCCTCCAGCATCTCGATCGCGACCTGGGTCGGGCAGATGGTGTGCAGGCCCTGCTCGCGGTACCACTCGGCGCGGAAGGGATCCAGGACGCGCACGATCACCCTTCCCACCTCGACGCGCCGCTGGGCGACCTGGCCCACCACCAGGTTGGTGTTGTCGCCGTCTGTGCAGACGATGCAGACGTCGGCGCGCTCGATGCCCGCGGCCTCCAGCGCGTCCACTTCGAGGGCGGTGCCGACGGTGAACATGCCGCCGGCGTCGTCCCAGGAGGTGGTCTGGTCGCGGTTGAGCCGCTCCTGGGAGAGCGGGTCCTCGTCCAGGACCGACACCTCGTTGCCCTGGTCGAGGGACCAGCGCGCGACTGCGGACCCCACCCGGCCCGCGCCGACGATGAGCACGAACATGGCCCGGACTCTAGCGGGAGCGCTCGGGCTGGTTGGTGGTGACCGGGGCGTCCTGGCGACCGTCCGGCGCCGGCGCCGCGGACGCCGGCGCGGCCGGCGCGTCGGCCTCGGCCGGCGGCGCGGTCAGGATGACCCGGGAGTGCGCCTTGTCGATCACGTACCGGGTGATCTCGCCCACGTAGTTGTCCAGCGGTCCGCCCCGGCCGCCCAGCAACGCCCCGCCCCGGACCCGGGACGGGGGCTCCGCGGCCAGGACGATCACCTCCACGCCCCGCCGGCGCGCCTCGTCCACGATCGCCTGCCCCACCCGGCGGGCGCGGACGGTCGCGGTGGCGACCTCTACGCCCTCGTACTCCTCCCCCACCGCCTTGGCCCGCGCCAGCGCCTTGCGCGCCTGCTGGAGCTGGTGCTCCGGGAGCGCGGCGTCGATGGGCAGCGCCATCGGGATCTGGAACACCCACAGCGCCTCGATGACGGCCCCGGGCGCGCCCTCGTCCTCGCGCTCCTCCCCCGCCAGCCGTCCCGCGGTCTGGACGATGTCGTCGTCCAGGGGCGTCCCCAGCAGCGGCACCAGGATCGACCCGTACTCCGCCTCCTGGGGCTCGCGGGACAGCGCCGTGGCGGGCACCGTGACGCGCCGGCCCAGCGGCTTGCCCTGGCTGGTCCGGTAGACCACGTAGAGGACCAGCCCCCCGCCCAGCCACAGCAGTCCCACCAGCCGGGCGCCGGAGTGCAGCACGATCACGCTGATCCACCCTGCGAACGACAGCAGCGCCCCCAGGACGGCGGGCACGGGCACGCTGCCCCGCCCCACCCGGACCGTCAGAGGCATCACGTAGGGCCGGTCGCGCGCGGGCTCGCGGAAGCGCGACACCACCACCGAGAGGTGCGCGATCGTGAACGCCAGCATCGCGCCGAAGGCGTAGATGCCGATGAGGAAGTCCAGATCCTCGGGGACCACGAGGGCGATGGCCAGCACGGCCGCGATGGCGATCACCACGTACGGCGTCGAGCGGCGGGGGTGCAGCCGCCCCAACGCACTGGGGATCTGCCGGTTGGTGGCCAGCGAATAGGACAGGCGAGACAGCCCCAGCATCGCGGCGTTCGCCCCGGCGATCAGCACCAGCGCGGAGCAGGATCACGGTCCCGGCCCGCGAGACCACCAGCCGCTTGAGGCCGCGCCGGCCAATCGCCACCTCCCCGGCCAGCCCGGAGGAGGCGTCGAGGCCGGTGGAGGCGGCCGCCGCCGCCACCGCCAGCGCGAAGATCAGATCCGACCCCGACGGCCAGCGCCCCAGGTGCACGCCGGAGAACGCCTTGGTGAGGCTGAACACCAGCGCCAGCCCCATCACCACCACCAGGACCTGGACGGCGAGGTCCACCACGGTCAGCCCCACCAGCGCCCGCAGGCGCGAGGCGGTGACGCCCATCACGTTGACGCCCGCCACCAGAAGCACGATCGCCACGGCCACCACCGCCTCCACGGTCCCGTGCCCCAGGCCCGACCAGAACGCGGCCAGGTAGTTGGTGGCCGTGAAGGCCGTGATCGCGATGAGGATCACGAAGTCGAGCAGGATCGCCCAGCCGGCCACGAAGCTCCAGAACTCGTTGAAGGCGTAACGGGCGAACACCGTGGCGCCGGCGCGCTCCTGGTGCAGCGAGGCGCCCTCCACGTACGTCATCACCGTGAGGACGAAGAACAGCGCGGCCGCCAGGAAGACGACCGGGGTGAGCCCCAGCGAGTGCTTGGCCACCGCGCCCAGCGAGAAGTAGATGCTGGCGGCGACGGTCGAGTAGACGAGCGCGAACAGCGCCGGCGAGCCCAGCGAGCGGCGCATGACCGCGCCGCCGCCGCTGCGGGCGCTCTCGCGCGCCCGGGCCAGGCGTTCGACGGCGGGCCGGTCGCGCCAGCTCATCGCGGGGTGCGCTCCAGGAGGTACAGCCGCGCGCCCCCGGCGGCGCAGAACAGCACGCCCAGGACGACGCCCACCGCCAGCGGTCCTCCCCCGGCGCCGATCGACGCGACCACCATCGCCACGCCCACGACGATCAGCAGCACCGAGAAGACGCGCGTGGAGCCGCGGTGGAACTGGCGGGGACTGGGCATCGCACCGCAAGCTTAGGCGCCGGTGCCGGCGAAGCGAGCGGCAGCGCGGAGGTTATGCCGCCACGGGGCGCTCGGCCGGAGCCGGCGGCGTGGGCTCGGCGCCGTCGGCGGGCGAGGCCTCGATGATCACCCGGCAGGGCCGCTCGGCCAGGACGGTCTCCAGCGCCTTGCTGAACAGCGCCCCGCCCCCTCCGGGCCGCCGGCGCAGCGGCAGCACGATGGCGCGCGCCCGCATGGCCCGGGCCTCATCCACGATCAGCCGTCCCTCGCCGTTGGGCCGGACCTTCTCGTAGTGGCCGGACACCCGGCGCCCTCCGTCGAGCTTGGCCTGCTCGATCACGGCCTGCGCGGCCAGCTCGTGCTCGGGCAGCGAGGCGTCGATGGGGCTGGTCTGGGGCACGGTGATCGTCACCAGGACATGGATGCCCCGCCGGCGCCGCGCCGCCAGCTTGCCGGCGGTCGCGAGGGCCTCGGGGACGTAGCCGCGCTCGTCGAAGGCCACCAGGATCGACTCGTACTCGGCCTCGTGGTCGACCACCGGCTGCGGGATCGCCACCTTGGTGGTGGTCGTCAGGTCCAGCCCCAGGCGGCGGCGGTAGATCGCGTAGACGCCCACGCCCAGGGCCAGCCAGCCGATGCCCGCCGCCGCCACGTCCACGTGCAGCGCGGTGACGGTGATGAATGCGGTGGCGGTCCCGAACAGGCCCACGAACGCGAACACCGGATAGTCCCGCCCGCCGATGCGGACGTTGCCCGGCCCCCGGTACGGTCGCTCGCGGTCGGGGTCGGTCTGCCGCAGCCGGATGACCGAGAGGTGCGCGAGCGAGAACGACAGCATCGCGCCGAAGGCGTAGATGTTCCCCAGGAACTTGGCCTGGCCGGGGATCAGCGTCAGGCACGCCACCCCGCCGAAGACGATGATCCCGATCCACGGTGTGCGGAAGTGCGGGTGCAGCTGGCGCAGGCGGTCGGGCACCTGGCGGTGCAGGCCCATCGAGTAGACCAGCCGCGAGACGCCGATGATCCCGGCGTTGGTGGCGATGAACAGGATGGTCGCGGCCAGCAGGCCCACGTAGACCTCGGCCGCCGGCTGCAGCCCTCCCAGGCCCAGGTGCTTGACCACCCCCAGCACCGGGTCGCCGGCGAAGCCGCCCTTCTCCTGGGGCAGGCCCAGCTGGGTGACGCAATGGCCGTCGTGGCAGTGGACGGGGAGCGCCGACAGCGCCACCGCCGGCAGCGCGGCGTAGATGGCGAAGACGGCGATGCGCACCCGCGCGATGGCCGCCGGCACGGTCTTGCCCGCGTCGCGCGCCTCCTCGGCCATGTTGGAGATGGTCTCTATCCCGGTGTAGGCGATCATCCCGATGGGGATCGCCAGCAGGAAGTTCCTCCAGGTGGGCGCCGAGCCCAGGTGGACGTTGTCCACCAGCACGTGGGGCTTGAGCACCAGGACGATCCCCACGATCACCAGCAGCAGCTGGGTGAGGAAGTCGGTGACGGCCAGGAAGACGTTGAGGCCGGCTGACTCGCGGATCCCCACCACGTTGACTGCCGACAGCAGGACGATCGCCCCGATCCCGAAGACGATGTCCCCGGGGCTGTGGCGCAGCCCCTCCCAGAACAGGCCGCCCAGGTAGTGGGGCACGAAGAACGCCGAGATGGCGACCGTGATGATGTAGTTGAGCATCTGGCCCCAGGCGGCGAAGAACGACCAGAACTCGTTGAACGCCCGCCGCGCGAAGCTCGAGGACCCGCCGGCCTCGGGGAACATCGCGGTCGCCTCGGCGTAGGTGGCGGCCGTGCAGAAGAAGAAGATCCCGGTGATGACGAAGACGACCGGGGTCAGGCCCAGGGCGAACGAGGCGACCAGGCCCAGGGCGTAGTAGATCGACGAGCCCACGTTCCCGTAGGCCGTCGAGAACAGCGCGTTGACCCCCAGTACGCGCTCCAGTCCCTGAAGCCGCCGCTCGGCCATGACGAGCGCAGTCTAGGGAGGCGCGGGCGCGGGCCTACAGGAGCAGGTGAAGCGTACCGGTGAGATCACAGACCGGCTCGGGCGCCGCCGGGGCTTGTCATCATGCGGCGCCGATGCGGCGCGGCCTCCTCGCGACCGGAGCGGCCCTCCTGCTGGCGTGCGCGGGCGCGCAGGCCGATCCGGCCTACGCGCCGCCCTCCCGGCCGGGCCCGCCGCTGGACGTGCCCACCGCAAAGCTGGCGGCCGCCATGGAGTGCTCGTCCGGGGTGGACCATCCGGCGCGGGCCCCGGTCCTCCTGGTCCCGGGCACCGGCGCCTCGGCCCACGACAACTTCAGCTGGAACTACGAGCCGGCGCTGGACGCCCGCCACATCCCCTGGTGCGCGGTGACCTTCCCGTACGACGGCAACGGCGACATCCAGGTCAACGGCGAGTACATGGTCTACGCGATCCGGACCATGTACGCCCGCGCCGGCCGGCGGATCGCGATCGTCGGGCACAGCCAGGGCGGCATGGTGCCGCGCTGGGCGCTGCGCTTCTGGCCGGACACGCGCGCGATGGTCGACGACGTGATCGGCTTCGCCCCGTCCAACCACGGCACCACCCAGACCCAGTTCGCCTGTCAGAGCAGCTGCCTGGTGGCCAACTGGCAGCAGGCGTACATGTCGAACTTCATCCGGGCGCTCAACAGCTACCAGGAGACGTTCCCCGGGATCTCGTACACCGACGTCTACACGCACAACGACGAGGTGGTCAGGCCCAACAGCGACGACACGGGGAGCTCCTCGCTGCACGGGGGCGGCGGGCGAATCGCCAACGTGGCGGTGCAGGACATCTGCCCGGCCGACGCCTCCGAGCACGACTTCCTCGGGACGGTGGACGCGGTGGCCTACGCGCTGGCGATCGACGCCCTGGACCACGACGGGCCGGCGGACCGGAGCCGGATCCCCTCGAGCGTGTGCGCCCAGCCCTACATGCCGGGGATCAACCCCGTGACCGGGCCGGCGGCCGGGCTGCAGGCCTTCTACGACGACGAGACGTCGACCGGCCCGGAGACCGCCGGCGAGCCCCCGCTGGCCTGCTACGTCTTCGCGTCCTGCCGGCTGGCGTCGGCCCGGTGCACGGCGACGCGCCCACTGCGCCTCCACCTGCTCTCCGCCCGCCACGAGCGGATCGTCGACGCGCGGGCCTACGTCGACCGCCGCCGGGTGGCCCACCGCCACGGCCGCTGGCTGCACTGGCTGCGGATCGGCCGGGTGCGCGCCGGGAACCACGTCATCCGGATCTTCACCCGATCGTCCAACGGCGTGCGCCGCCTGAGCGTGCGCCACGTCCGCGGCTGCGCGGTCAGCCGCCCGCAGAACCGGGTGCTGCGCCGGGCTTGAGCCGGATCGGTCGGCGGCCCGCGCTCCGGGCCGCCGGCTACGCGATCAGCGGGATTATCAGGATGGCCACGATGTTGGCCACCTTGATCATCGGGTTGATGGCCGGGCCGGCCGTGTCCTTCGCCGGGTCGCCCACCGTGTCTCCCGTGACCGCCGCGGCGTGGGCCTCGGAGCCCTTCCCGCCGTAGTGGCCGTCCTCGATCAGCTTCTTGGCGTTGTCCCAGGCGCCGCCGCCGGAGGTCAGGGCGACCGCCATGAAGAAGCCGACGATGATCACCCCTATCAGGAGGCCGCCCAGCGCCCGGTAGCTGATGATCCCCACCACGAACGTCACCACGATCGGGATCAGCGAGGGCAGGATCATCTCCCGCTGGGCCGAGCGGGTGACGATGTCCACCGTCGTCCCGTACTCGGGCTTGTCGGTCCCGTCCATGATCCCCGGCTTCTCGCGGAACTGGCGGCGCACCTCCTCGACCACCGCCGCGCCGGCCCGCCCCACCGCCTCCATCGACAGCGACACGAACAGGTAGACCATCAGGCCGCCGGTGATGAGGCCGATGAGGACCGCCGGCTGGTCGAGGTTGAAGGTGAGCGACGTCTTGTTGAGCTTGTCCTGCAGCTCGTTGCGGAAGGCCGCGAACAGGACCAGCGCCGCCAGGGCGGCCGACCCGATCGCGTAGCCCTTGGTCACCGCCTTGGTGGTGTTGCCCACCGCGTCCAGCGGGTCGGTGACGTTGCGGACCTCCTGGGGCAGGTCGGCCATCTCGGCGATCCCCCCGGCGTTGTCGGTGACCGGGCCGAAGGCGTCCAGGGCCACGATCACTCCGGTGAGCGAGAGCTGGGCCATCACCGCCACGCCGATGCCGTAGATACCGGCCGCCTGGTTGGCGCCGTAGATGCCGGCGGCGATCACGATCGCCGCCGGGACGGTGCTCTGGAAGCCCTGCGCCAGCCCCTGGATGATGTTCGTGGCGTGGCCGGTCTCCGAGGCCTTGGCGATCTTGCGCACCGGATTGAAGCGGGTGGAAGTGAAGTAGTCGGTGATGAAGAACAGGAGCGCCGTGACGCCGATCCCGATCAGCGAGCACCCGTACAGCCGGGCTACGCTGGGCGCGTTGAGGT
>VAXS01000015.1 GCA_005883255.1 Actinomycetota bacterium
CGTCCTGCTCGAAGCCGTCGTAGCGCTCGAAGCGCACCCCCCGCGCGGAGAGCTGGTCCACCGCGTCCTCGATGTCGTTCACCGGGAAGTTCAGGTCGTCCACGGCGAAGCCGCTGAATGCCCTGCTGTCGGCGAGCATGGCTACTCCAATCTCTCGGGCAGTCCGAAGTTCTGGAAGGCGGCGGCCAGCGCGAGCGGGTCGGCGGGAAACTCGGGCAGCCGCGCCACCACCTCCCGATCCGGCGCCGGCGCGGTGCGCACGATGAACGCGGTGACGTCGCTCACCCGGTCGCCCCGAAGCGTAAGGACGTTCAGCGCGAACGGCAGGTACGCGTCTTCGTCCGGGTCCCAGCTGTAGAAGGCCAGGGCGGGCTGGCCGCTGGCCCGCACCGGCAGCGGGCGCCAGCGCCAGCGGCCCGACAGCGGCGAGCCGGCAAGGAAGATCGCGATGGCGTCGCGGCCGCCGAACCAGGTGCCCAGCGGCGGCATGGCGAACGTCGCGTCCTCGGTCAGCATCCCCACCACCGCCTCGACGTCGCCCCGCTGCCAGGCGTCGACGTAGCTGTCGACGACCTCGCGCAGGCGCTCGTCGCCGAGCGTCCGCAGCGTGGCCTGCTGGCTCTGCTCCGGCAGGCGCTCCTCGACGGTCGCGCGGGCGCGCTGCAGTGCGCTGTTCACCGACGCGGTGGTGGTGTCGAGCATCTCGGCGGCCTCCCGGGCGGAGAAGCCGAGCACCTCGCGCAGGATCAGGACCGCGCGCTGGTTGGGAGGCAGGTGCTGGAGCGCGGCGATGAAGGCCAGCTCGACGCTCTCGCGCTGCTCGTAGCGGGCGTCCGGGCCGGCCAGCCCGTCCTCGAGGCCCATCGGCACGTCCGGATAGGGCTCCACCCACACCGACTCCACGATCGGCTCGCCGGGGCCCTGGTGGGGGTCCGCCGCCGGGCCGTAGTCGATCGGGAGGACCCGACGCGGCCGCTTGGCGATGACGTTCAGGCAGGTGTTGGTGGCGATCGTGTACAGCCACGAGCGCAGCGAGCTTCGCCCCTCGAACCGGGGCAGGCCACGCCAGGCGCGCAGCATGGCGTCCTGGAGCGCGTCCTCGGCGTCGTGGACCGACCCCAGCATCCGGTAGCAGTGGGCGTGGAGCTCGCGCCGATGGGGCTCGACCAGGCGGCCGAACGCGCCCTCGTCGCCCTCGCGCGCCGCCGCGAGCAGCCCTCGTTCCTGAGTGGAGGAGGTGGCCATCGCTTCCTCACCTTAGACCGCCCGGCGCGGCCAGGCTCATCGGGCCGCGATGAATCGCGCGACCCCCGCGGGTCCAAGGTGCAGGGATGACTTACGCACCCGTGGTCCATCTGGAGCTGCACACCGGGGACCGGCAGCGCGCCCGCGCCTTCTACGCGGAGCTCTGCGGCTGGCGCTCGGAGCGGATCGACATTGGCTCTGGCTCCTACCTGGCCCTCGACCTGGGCCGGCGCCTGGACGGCGGCATCGTCGAATGCCAGACGGCCCGGGCCCTGTGGCTGCCCTACGTTGAGGTGGACGAGATCGCCGCGGCGACCGGCCGGGCGCGGCGGTCCGGCGCGGCGGTCCTGCTCGAGCCCCGGGAGGGCCCGGCGGGCTGGCGCAGCGTCGTGGCCACGTCGGCCGGGGGCGAGGTCGGCCTCTGGCAGCCCAAGCGCTGAGTCGCCGGCGTCGCCGGCGACTCAGGCGGCGAAGCGCTCGGCGGCGCGCGCCCGCCGCTTGGCCGCCTCGACCTCGCGGTCCTTGGGCGGAGCGGGGCTGACCAGCTCGTCCAGAAGCCGCCCGGTGGCCAGCGCCACGGCGTCGACGGCCCGCCCGAAGGCCTCCAGGTTGGCCTGCGACGGCTTATTCGACCCGCTCACCTTGCGGACGTACTGGAGCGCGGCCCCGCGGATCTCCTCCTCGGAGGCCGGCGGCTCGAAGTTGTGGAGCGTGCGGATGTTGCGACACATGGCGGAGGAGGCTAGCGCGCGACGGGATTGGGCCCCAGCGGGCCGGTCTCCCAGATGTCGTCCTCGTGCGCGCCCTTCAGCCACCGCTCGGCGTCGCCGCGGCCGAGCTCCCACAGCGACTCCGCGAACTCCGGGGCGAAGAACAGGTAGCTCAGCAGCTCGCCGTGCAGCGGGTCCGAGCCGGCCGACACCGCGCGGCCCAGGAAGGGGAGGTCGCGCACAAGGAGGGCGTCCGCCAGGTGCGAGTAGTGGCGCTGGAAGACGTCGCGGGCGCGCCGGCCGATCGCGTCGCGCTCCTCGGGCGCGACGAAGACGTACCGGATCAGGTCCTTTCCGCCGCCCCCGGCTCCCACCAGCTCGTTCACCGTGGCCAGCGTGGCCACGTCGTGGGCGAGCGGGTCCACGAGCACGGCCTGGACGAACTGGCTGAAGCCCTCCAGCGCGTCGGGGCGGTCCTCGCCGGCGAGCTGCGCGGGCGGGCGCGCGATCGAGTTGAGGCCGATGACCACGATCCGCTTCGCCCCCAGCGAGAGCGCCGGCTTGATCGGGGTGTTGAGGCGGGTGCCGCCGTCGAAGTACCAGCCGCGCGCGCGCCGGGGCGAGGTGACGTCGACCGCCGGGAAGACGGTGGGGATCGCCGCCGAGGCCAGGACGTGCTCGTCGGTCAGGGCCGCCGCGACGTAGTCGATCCCCCGCTTGTCGTCGCGCTCGGGAGGATCGCCCCCGCGATGGAAGACGACGCTGCGACTGCTGGCCGCTGAGGTGGCCACCACCGCGGCCGCCCTGAGGTCGCCCGCGTCCACGTTGCGCTCGATGTGGTCGAACTGGACGACCTCGTTGATCTTGTCGCCCAGGGGGCTCGGGTCGAGCAGCGCCTCAAGTCGCCTGTGCCTCAGGCCCAGGAACTGGCCGACGTACCGACCCACCCGCGCCAGCGCCCCCGGCGAGGCGATCGGCTCCACCACATCCTCGAAGCGAATCCCGGTCCAGATCCGCTTGGCGTTCTCCACCACCTCCCCGGCCGGCACGTCGGCCACCGAGGCCAGGTAGGCGGCGTTCAACGCACCCACGCTGGTGCCGACGATCACACGCGGCCGGTAGCCCCGTTCCTCCAGCGCCGGCAGGAGGAGCGAGAGCACGCCGATCTCATACGCGCCCCGGGCACCACCGCCCGCCAGGACGAGCCCCACCGGTTCTCCAGCTGCATCGGCGCCGGCCACGGACTGATCGTAAGACTCAGGGGCGGAGGTCGTTGAGCCGGGCCGCCTGCGTGGTCAGGTAGTGCTGCTCGGGGATGC
>VAXS01000191.1 GCA_005883255.1 Actinomycetota bacterium
CATCGGTCCGCTGGACGCCATCCGCGTCGCGCCCGAGGTGGCCCGGGGCTTCGAGGCCGGCCCCGAGGGCCTCGAGGTCCTCGCCTTCGGCCCCCACCACTCCGGCGACGGCGAGCTGCTGCCCGACTTCTGGGACGACTGACCGCGCCTTAGAGCGCGGCCACCAGCGCCTGCAGCTCGTGCTCGACGTCGCCGTCGAGCTTGACGGCGGCGTCGGCGTCGTAGGGCGTGGGCCCCTGGGTCACCAGGGCGATCCGGCCGCCCGCGCGCAGCGTGAGCCCCGGCAGTCCGGCCACGGGGTAGACCTCCAGCGAGGAGCCCACGCACAGCAGCAGGTCGGCCCCGGCCGCGAGCGTCGTGGCCCGCTCCATCGCCGCCTCCGGCAGGAGCTCGCCGAACAGGACGACGTCGGGCTTCAGCGACCTCCCGCAGTCGCACTCCGGCACCCCGCCGTCGCGCTCCAGCCGCGCGCGCGCCTCCTCCAGCGGGTAGCGGGCGCCGCAGTCCAGGCAGCGCGACTCGGCGATCGAGCCGTGCACCTCCACCAGCTCGCGGGTCCCGGCCCGGCGGTGCAGCATGTCGATGTTCTGCGTGATGACCCCGTCCAGGAGTCCCCGCTCCTCCAGCTCGACCAGCGCCCGGTGCGCGCCGTTGGGCTGGCAGTCGCGCAGCGAGGAGAAGCGGTCGCCGTAGAAGCGCCAGAAGCGCTCGGGCTCGCGCCGGAAGACGTCGATGTGCGCGACCGCCATGGGATCGACCTTCTCCCACAGGCCCGTTCCGGGCGAGCGGAAGTCGGGGATCCCGGACGGCACCGAGATCCCGGCGCCGGTGAGCGCCACCGTCGAGCCCGCCTCGCGGACCAGGCCGGCGAGGCGCTCGACCGCGGCGGTCGCTACTCGCCCTTCCACTCCGGCGAGCGCTTCTCGAGGAAGGCGGAGATGCCCTCGCGCGCGTCCTGGGAGCGGAACACCGTCTCGAAGCCGCGCTTCTCGGTCTCGATGCCCTCGTCCAGGTCGGCCTGGTGGCTGACCTGCTTGACCTGCTCGACCGCGAGCGGCGCCTGTCCGGCCAGCTTGCGCGCCCAGGCCAGCGCGGTGTCGAACAGCTCGTGGTCGGGCACCACGCGGTGGGCCAGCCCGAACTCGTAGGCCTCCTCGGCGGCGATCGCCTCGCCCACCAGGTTCATCTCCAGCGCCTTGGCCGGGCCCACCAGCCGCGGCAGCCGCTGGGTTCCGCCGAAGCCGGGGATGATCCCCAGGTTGATCTCGGGCTGGCCGAACATCGCCGAGTCGGCGGCGACGCGCACGTCGCACGCCATCGCCAGCTCGCAGCCGCCCCCCAGCGCCAGGCCGTTGACGGCGGCCACGGTGGCCGTCCCGGACCGGCCGAACGAGCGCAGCAGCGCGTGGCCCTGGTCCAGCAGCTCGCGCCCGCCCGCCTCGTCCATCTTGGTGAACTCCTTGATGTCCGCCCCGGCCGAGTACAGCATCGGGTTGGCGGAGGCGATCACCAGGGCGCGCACGCCGTCGTCGCCTTCGACACGCTCCCAGACGCGAGCGAGCTCGCGGATGAGCTGGGGGGAGATCGAGTTGGCCGGCGGGTTCTCCAGCCAGGCGATCGCCACGTCGCCGCGGGTCTCCAGCTTCACCGTCTCGCCCTGGTCGAAGCCGTCGTCGGGACGCGCGTAGGGGAAGAAGCCCTGGCCGCTCTTCTGGCCCAGCCGGCCCTGGGCGACCAGGCGGCGGAGGATCAGGGGCGGCTCGAACGCGTCCCCCCACTCCGACTGCGCCCGCTCCAGCGAGGCCAGCACCTCGTCCAGGCCGGTGGCGTCGGCCCGGGCGAACGGGCCGGGGAGGATCCCGAACCCGGTCATCATCGCCAGGTCGATGTCGCGGATGGTCGCGACGCCCTCCTCCAGCACCAGGCACGACTCGACGAACGCCTTGAGGGTGAAGCGCTCGACCAGGGCCTGCGTGTCGAGCTCAGTTGCCGTGCTCATAGAACCCCTTCCCGGTCTTCGCCCCGAGGTTGCCGGCCTCCACCAGCTCCTTCATCTGCTTGTGGACGTAGAAGCGGTCGCCGTAGCTGTCGCGCAGGTGCTCGGCCACGTGCAGGACGGTGTCGAGTCCCAGCTGGTCGGTGAGGAAGAACGGGCCCATCGGGAGCACCTTGGCCTCGGAGACGAGCTTGTCGACCTCCTCGGGGGTGGCCCCGCTCTCTTCCTGGGCGCGCCAGATCTCGGAGATCGCGGAGTTGGCGATCCGGTTCCCCACGAAGCCGGGGCACTCGGCGCAGCGGATCGGCATCTTGCGGATGGCCTGCGCGAAGTTGGCCGCCGCCTGCATGGTCTCCGGGGAGGTCTCGTCGCCCTCGACCACCTCGATCAGCCGCATCATCGAGGCGGGATAGAAGAAGTGGAAGCCCACCACCTTGTCCGGGCGGCTGGTGGCCTCCGCCATCTCCGAGATCGAGAGCGAGGAGGTGTTGGAGGCGAGGATGGCGTGGCCCGGAGTGACGGCGTCGAGCTCCCCGAACACGGCCTGCTTGACCTCCATCTTCTCGGGCACCGCCTCGACCACGAAGTCCACCTCGCCGAAGCCCTCGTACTCGGTGGTGCCCTGGATGCGACCCACGACGTCCTCCAGCTGGGCGTCGGCCTGCTCCTGCGTGAGCTTCTCCTTCTTGACCAGGCGGCCCAGCTGCGCCTCGGTGACCTGGCGCGCCTTCTCCAGGCCCTGGTCGATGAACTTCCGGTCGACGTCCTTGAGCACGACGGGGACGTCCGCGGAGGCCATGACCTGCGCGATCTCCCCGCCCATCGTCCCGGCGCCGACCACCGCGGCTTTGAAGACGAACATGGGCGGGACGTTATCTGAGCAGCTCGCGGTCCGCCGCCAGCTCGCGGCCGAAGCGGGTGAGCGTGCGGCGCAGCGAGTCGCGCATGGCGCGGCGGATGAACAGGAGGTCGATCACCGGGGTCAGGGGATTGCGCTGCTTGAGGTCGTAGACCAGCTCCAGCCGCACCTCGGTGCCGTCCTCCACCGGGAGGAAGCGCACCTCCTGGGTCCCCTGTATGCGGGGATCCTCGACCGCCAGGGTCTGGCCCTCGCCGGGCCGCTGGTCGATCACGCGCTCGTTGACCCGGCCGCGCCCCGCCGGGGTCGAGTCCCACACCGAGCGGGCCCCGGCGGCGGGCCAGCTCTCGTCGAGGCGGACCACGTGACCGAAGCCGTCGATGAACGCGGGCCAGCGGGTCGGGTCGTACCACAGCCGCTCGGCCGGCCCCACCGGCCCCTCCACCACGGTGCGGACCGCCGCGCGCGCCATGGGATCAGGCCCGGGTGGCGGGGGCGCCGGCCGGCGCCCGCCGCGCCAGATCGGCCGCCGGGTCGATGCCCCAGCGGCTGGCCAGCTGGGCGTGGTGGGGCTGCAGCGGCCAGCGGTCGGGACGCTCGTCCCCTTCGTGCTCGGGGCTGGCGCCCTTCAACGCCATGCAACCGGTGTTGTCGCCGGCGGCCCGGATGGCCGCGACCTCGTCGGCCGAGAGCACGATCTCGCGCGGGGTGGCAGCCAGCTCGGCCCGCTGCGACTCGATCGGCCGTGCGCCGGGGAAGCCCTCCTCGATCAGGGTGGGGACGGCGCAGGCCACCCCCGCGTGGGCCAGGTTCCACTGGCAGGCGAGCTGCAGCGGCGACAGGCCGTGACGCTCGGCGATGGGGCGCATGGCGTCGATCCGGCGCAGGCCGTCGGCCACCCAGCCCTCGGGGCGGAAGGCGCGGTGGTCGCCGCGGGGGAGCTCGTGCTCCGGGCGCAGGTCGTCCCAGAACAGGCCCCCGTAGTCGACCACGCGCGTGATCAGCCGCGCGTCATGGGCGCGGGCGGCGTCGAGCACCAGCTCGCCGGGCCAGGGCTCCAGCGGGTTGAGGATGATCATCGCCCAGTCGATCAGGCCCCCGAAGCGCTCCAGACAGTCGATGAGGTCCAGGGTGAAGCCGTTGGCCGGCCCGGGCGCCAGGCCCAGCGCGCGGGTCAACCCGGCCTCGCGCACCGCCGCCAGCCCCTCCCACACCGCCGGGTGGGTGTAGCCCGTGCGGTCGGGGTTGTGCAGGAGCAGGACGTCGAAGGACTCGACGCCGATCCTCGCCAGGCTGGCGGCGGTGGCGTCGCGTATGTAGGCGGCGTACTCGTGGGGGCCGCGCAGGGCCGGGTCGGTGAAGCGGGGAAAGCCCCGCGGGCCATCGCGGCTGCCCGATGTGAAGTCGTGCCCGATCGCGCCCACCAGGCAGTAGTCGTCGCGCGCGACGCCGTCCAGCGCCCGCCCCACCAGCCGGTCCGCCTCGCCCTCGCCGTAGACGTCGGCGGTCAGGACCGTGTGGATCCGCTCGTCCGGGCGCAGGAGGGCCACGAGCCGCTCGTCGTCCACCGGCTCGCCGAAGCTCAGGAAGCGCCCGCCGCTCCAGGCGCCGACGGCGACGTGTCCGGGCTCGGGCATGCCCCAAACGATAGGGGCCACCCCGCTGGGCGGCCGCGGCCGCCCTACTTCGGGTGGCCGCCGCAGCCCGCCGGCTTGCGCAAGTCGGGCGCCAGCTGGGCGCCGCAGCTCGCCGGCGGCGGCAGCGGCGTCAGCACCTGGCTGCCGTCCGCCGACTCGTGGACCGGGAGGCGCAGCTGCAGGTTCGACACCGAGATCGAGAACGTCCCGTTGGAAGCGCGGCCGTAGGGAGCGTCGCGGCCCAGCAGCTGCAGCTTGGGCACGTGCCCGGCCGCGAAGTGCCAGGCGCCCGGGTGCAGCTGGAAGACCTGCCGGCCGCTCGCGTCGGGCCGGTACAGCCCGCGCGCCACCAGCGTCTGGTTACCGTCCGGCCCCACGTCCCACAGCCGCTCGGCCACCTCCGGGAACTCGCCGCTCACCGCGACGTCGGCGATCACGGTCGGAGCGCCCAGCAGCGTGTAGCCGTTGCCGGTGGCCGCCGGCAGGCTCCAGTTGGCGGTGTCCGGCTCGTCGGAGGCGGACGTGGTGGCGCAGGCGCCCCCGCCGGCGATCGGGTCGATGGTCCTGGCCACGTTGGGATCGCCGCCGGCCGAGGTGAACGTCTGCCCCGGCGCCGAGTCGAAGCGCACCTCGCCGGGGTGCTGGGCCACCCAGTTCGGCGTGATGAACGGCCCGGCGGACGGTGCGCCGCAGGCCTCGGTCAGCGCCTCGACACTCCCGGTGGCCAGCGGAGTGACCGACTTGTCGCCCTTCACGTAGCGCGCGAACCAGTCGAAGACGCGCGCGTCGCGCAGCTGCACGTCCGCCGACTTGTTCTGGCCGCGCTGGTGCCCCACGTCCTCGGCGATCAGCGCCAGCGGCGTGCCCGGGTACTGGGCCCGGGTGCGGTTGTAGAAGCGCAGCGCCTCGTCGACCGGGAACAGATCGTCGGTCCACCCGTTCTGCAGCAGCGTGGGCGCCGGCGCCTGCGTGTTGGGCAGGTAGTAGGGCGAGTGGTGCTGGGCGATCTCCTGCTTCTGGGCGTCGATCAGCGGATTGCCGTCGTAGGGCTCTCCGGCGTTGACCTCGGCGTACCACGGGGTGAGGTCTGCCCCGGGGTCGGCACCGGGCGGGGCGTAGTAGCCGGTGGCCTGCCCGAGCGCGTAGAGCCCGGCCACGAACGACTCCTTGAGGACGCCGCTGGGCGACAGGTCGTCGGTGGGCGAGGTGATCGTAAAGTCGTTGGTGCGCCCGTTGGGCGTCAGCGAGTAGACCAGGTCGCTCCACGGCCACAGCGGCGCGGTGGCGGCCACGCGCATCGGCGTGCCCGCGGGGCTGCGCCAGGCGCTCAGCGTGCCGTCTGGGTTCATGATCCGGTCCCGTAGCACCGCGCCCTCGAGCGAGACGCCGCCCCCGTACGAGGTGCCGGTGAGGCCGATCCGCAGCGGGCTCACGATCCCCTGGTCGGCCAGCTTGCCCGCCAGGTACTGGATGTCGCGCAGCTCGTAGCGGGGGTCGTCGAGGTGGACCCAGCCCTTCTCGCAGCCCTGCGGATCGGCGGCGCGGGACTGCGCGGACCCGCAGGAGTTGCCGAATCCCCGGGCGCTGATGCCCAGGGCGACGTATCCGCGCTCGGCCCACGGCATCAAGGTGCCGACGCCGCTGGTCGCCGAGCCGAAGTCGACCTTGTGCCCGCCCCAACCGTGGCTGACCACCACCAGCGGCAGCTTCGGGCCGGCGCTGGCCGGGAACGTCACGGTGAGGTCGAGCGGCACGCCGTCGAACGTCTTCACGCTCCCGTTGCAGACCTTGAGGTTGCCGTTGTCGCCGCAGCTCAGCCCGAACGGCGTGTCCGCCAGCGCCGACGGCGCCGCCACCAGCCCGGCGGCGAGTGCTGCGAGACCCGCGAGCCCTCGCACGAGTGCACGAGCACGACGACGACACATTGAGTCCGATCCCCCCGAATCCGTTGGACTGGGGGTGGAACGAGCGTCGCGCCGAAAACTTGCGGGTGCCGCTAGGCGGCCGCCGCCTCCTTCTCCGGCGCGGCCGCCGCCTCCTTCTCGGGCTCGGCGGCCGGCGCCTCGGAGGCCGGCTCCTCGGCCCGGCGGGGCAGCAGCGTCTCGCGGGCGATGACCAGGCGCTGGATCTGCGAGGTGCCCTCGTAGAGCTGCATGATCTTCGCGTCCCGCATGAGCTTCTCGACCGGGTACTCCTTGATGAAGCCGTAGCCGCCGTAGACCTGGACGGCGTCGGTGGTGACCTTCATCGCGGTGTCGGCGGCGAAGCGCTTGGCGTGCGAGGACTGCAGCGTGTTGCGCCGGCCCTCGTCGAGCAGGACCGCCGACTGCCAGGTGAGCAGCCGGGAGGCCTCGACCTCGGTCGCCATGTCGGCGATCATGAACTGGATCGCCTGGTGCATGGCGATCGGCACGCCGAACTGGATCCGCTCCTTCGAGTAGTTGGTGGCGAACTCGAAGGCGGCGCGAGCGATGCCCACGGCCATCGCGGCCACGCCCGGCCGGGTGCGGTCGAGCGTCATCATCGCCAGCTTGAAGCCGTGGTTCTCCTCGCCCAGCAGGTGGTCGGCGGGGACCTCCGTGTCGTTGAAGGTGATGGCCGCGGTGTTCGACGCCCGCTGGCCCATCTTGTCCTCCTTCTTGTCCACCGTGACGGTGTCGTCACGGGGCACGACGAAGGCGGAGATCCCGCGGTGGCCGGCGTCCTTGTCGGTCTTGGCGTAGACGGTGTAGTAGTCGGCGTAGCCGCCGTTGGTGATGAACGACTTGCTGCCGTTGATGACGTACTTGTCGCCCTGGCGCACGGCGGTGGTCCGCATGCCAGACACGTCGGAGCCCGCGTCGGGCTCGGTCAGGCAGAAGGAGGCGAGCTTGAACTCCTCGGTCAGCATCCCGAGGTACTCCTTCTTGATCTCCTCGGAGCCGCCGATGTGGATCGGGGCGGTCGCGAGCCCGTTGCAGGCGATCGACGTGCCGATGCCGGAACAGCCCCAGCCCAGCTCCTCCTCGATCAGCGTCCCCTCCATGTAGCTCGCACCCGGTCCCCCATACTCCGCCGGGAGGTGGCTGTTCATGAGGCCCAGCTCCCAGGCCTTGCGCAGGACCTCCTCGGGCCAGGTCCCGTCCTTGTCGTACTCCCAGGCCACCGGGCGCATCTCCTTCTCGGCGAAGTCGTGCGCCATCTCCCGGAGGGCCTTCTGCTCGTCTGTGAGCGTGAAATCCACCACGCGTCTCGCGCCTCCTAGATTGACTGGTCAGTCAACTAAAGGGTATCCCACGCCCGAAATGCCGGCAAACGAGAGCTGTCCGAGGGGCATGTGGCAAACGGCACGAGCGGCGGCGGGGAGAGCGCCGGGGCCCGGCTCAGCGGTTGACGAGCACGATCACGACGGCGGCGATGCCCACCACCAGGGCGACCGCGGTCAGCAGCGCCAGCGCCCATTGCTCCATGAACAGGACCGGGCGGCGGGGCGCCAGCGACTTGCTGCGAAAGCGGCGCCACATTGGGCCACAATCTAGCGATGGCCGCCACCATCCAGGACGCTTTCTGGCTCGTCCTCCTGGGAGTCGTCGTGGGCGGCGCGCTGGTGGCGGTCGCGACCCTCCTGGTCACCGGCCGGCTGTACGACCAGATCGGTCGGGGCGGGCTGTCGATCGACGAGGAGCGCGGGCGCGGCCACCCCACCCGCCCGGCCGGCGGCGCGGCCGCGACCCGCGAGCGCGACGAGGAGATACGCCAGCTGCTGGCCGCCCGCAACGAGCGCCGCGTCCGCCGCGGCGAGGCCCCGCTCGACGTCGAGGAGGAGCTGCGGCGACTGACCGCTCCCGCGATCGACCCGGCGCTGCGCGAGGAGATCCGTCAGCTGGTGGTCGCCCGCAACGAGCGCCGTCAGCGGGCGGGCAAGGAGCCGCTGGACGTCGAGGCCGAGGTCGAGCGGCAGGTGCGCGAGCTGGGGTGATCGCGGCGCGGCGGAGCGGGTAGGCTGGGCGCAACATGGCCGACCCCCGCGTCTTCCAGCTCGACGAGATCCTCAACCGCCCGGGGACCTACTTCAATCCCCAGACCGAGGTGCTGGTCGTGGTCGACGACTCGCCCGAGCTCGACTCCGAGATCTTCAACATGGAGGAGCTCGAGGGCGCCGACTGGGTGCTGATCTCCGACGACACGCCGATCGACGAGAACGTCCGGGACGAGCAGCTCGAGGCCTTCCAGGTCCGCTACCACCCGGGCGCCGCCAACTCGATCACGGACGACGGCGACGAGCACCCCGACGAGACCGAGGAGGACGACCAGGAAGTGGGTCGGGAGTAGCGGCTAGGCCAGGCCGAAGGCGATCACCAGCACGGCGTAGACCGCCAGCAGGATCACCCCCTCGAACCACGTGGACTCCCCCTCGTGGGTCACGTGGTTGGCGATCAGCACCGCCAGCAGTATTCCGCCCAGCTCGAAGCCGTTGAGCACCAGCGGCATCGGGAACGGCCCCAGCGCCGCCGAGAAGAGCACCAGCACCGGCACCACGAACAGCGCGATCTGGGCGCTGGAGCCGATCGCGATGTTGACCGCCAGGTTCATCTGGTCCTTGCGCGCCACCAGCACGGCCACCCAGTGCTCGGCTGCGTTGCCCACGATCGCCACCACGACCGCGCCGATGAAGAACTCGCTCAGGCCCACCGACTTGGCGGCCTCGGAGATCGACCCCACCAGGATCTCGGACATGCCGCCCACCGCCACGCCGCCGAGCGCCAGCGCCAGCACGGAGCGCCGCGTGCTCCACGGCGTCACCTCGTCCTTCTCCGCCGGCGGGTTGAACAGGCCGCGGTGGCTGCGC
>VAXS01000016.1:0-916 GCA_005883255.1 Actinomycetota bacterium
GGCGAGCACGTCTTCGTGGGCGGGACCCATTCGGCCCAGGGAGCCGACCGCGAGGAGGAGGAGTACGGCGCCTCGGTGTGGACGTTCCAGTCGGGGCTGATCAAGAACGTGTGCGCCTATCCCAGCCGCGACGAGGCGCTGGCGGCGGCGCGCCGGATCGCCCCCCAAGCGGACGGCTGACGCGGCCACCACCCGCGGGCTCGCGACGATCCTGGCCGCCGATGAGCCTCGCGGCCTCCGTCGGTCCTAGGTAGAAAGCACGACCGAAAGGAGGCATGAGATGGGCAAGCTGGTGGTGACCGAGTTCGTGTCCGTGGACGGGGTGTTCGAGGATCCGGGCGGAGCCGAGGACTACGAGCATGGCGGCTGGACCTTCGAGTACGACCGCGGCGACGACGGCAACAGGTTCAAGCTCGACGAGCTGATGCAGGCCGAGGTCCAGCTGCTGGGCCGGGTGACCTACGAGGGCTTTGCCGAGGCGTGGCCCTCGCGCGAGGGCCCGTTCGCCGACAAGCTCAACCAGGACCCCAAGTACGTCGTGTCGACCACCCTCGAGGACCCCGAGTGGCAGAACACGACTGTGATCGACGGCGACGTCGCCGGCGAGCTGTCGAAGCTCAAGGAGCGGACCGACGGCGTCATCCTGGTCGCCGGCAGCGGCACCCTGGTGCGGACGCTGCTGGAGGCCGACCTGGTCGACGAGCTCCGGCTGATGGTCTTTCCCACGGTGCTCGGGCGCGGCAGGCGGCTGTTCCCCGACGGGATCGACCGGCTGAAGCTGAAGCTGGCGGAGGCCAGGACGGTCGGCTCGGACGGCGTCCAGGTCCAGGTCTACCAACGGGCCGAGTGAGGCGACGACAAGTGGGTCAACCCACCGCGGAGAAGGCGTTGAAGGAGCTCGCGTCGCTGGTCGGGG
>VAXS01000016.1:948-7477 GCA_005883255.1 Actinomycetota bacterium
GGACCTACTACCGGCTCTACTCCGACGTTCGGGGCGTCTGCCGCGTCTACGAGATGAGCATCGGCGACGGCGAGTGGAGGCTGTGGCGCGAGGGCGAGCCCTTCCCCCAGCGCTTCACCGGCCGGTTCGAGGACGGCGGCGACACGATCGTGGGCCGCTGGGAGAAGGCCGAGGACGGCACGAGCTACGAGACCGACTTCGACCTGATCTACAGGAAGGTCAGCTGAGCCCCCAGCCGGTGCCGAACGCGAAGCGGGGCGGCATCTTGCCGCCCCGCGTTCGCTGCGCCCAGCAGGTCGCTCATAGCGGAGGACCGCGCGCGTACGAGTCGCGAAGGGGAAGCCGCGCGCGGAAGCTCTGGCGACGAGGACCGATCGTCAGCGCCGCGGCGTGCAGCCAATCGCGGGACCGCGACGCCAACCTCCGGACCCTCGAGTAGCGCGACCGCCTGCGCGGTCGCGCCCGGCGCGGCAGCGTCGCCGCCAGGTGGACGATCGGCGGGGGCCCCTGCGCGCCCTGAGCCGCGGGCAGCGGCGCCAGCCCGATTGCGGGCGCGCCCAGGGCGAGGACCAGCGTTGCGGCGAATGAGCGTGTCCGGGTGAGAGGCATCGTGGTCACAGGCGGTGGTGGGCTGGCCTCGCCTTTCTGGTAACGCGAAGCTTGGCGCCCCCGACCGAGCGGAGCCTGTGCGGGCACTGAGCGCCTCCTGGGAGGGGCGGGGCCACGCCGGCGCTTGCCTGCTGCGGGAGGATTTCTTCTGCTGTGGATGCGCATGCGCAGACCGCTGCGCCCTCCAGGCGTACCGCGCTCGCCGCAGCGATTGCGCGGCACCTCCGCGCGCACGATCCGGAGCGCACCTCACTGAAGAGCGCGGCCCGCGCGGCGATCGTCATGCCGGCCGTCTTCGCGTTCGCGGACAACGCCATCGGCAATCCGCAGACGACGATCTTCTCCGCGTTCGGCTCGTTTTCGATGCTTGTCCTCGCGGACTTCCAAGGGCCGCCGCGCGGGCGGCTGAAGGCCTACCTGACGCTCGCCGGCATTGGTGTCGCGCTGATCTCCTTGGGCACGGTGTGCTCGCGGAGCGCCGCCGCCGGCACATCCGTCATGGCGCTGGTTGGATTCACGATCCTCTTCTCCGGACTCATCAACCGCTACTTCGCCGCCGGCGGGCTGGCGGCCCTGCTCAGCTTCATCCTCTCGGTCAACGTCCCGGCGTCGGCGTCGGCCATCCCGGCGCGACTCGAAGGATGGGGCCTGGCCTGCACGGTGGGGATCGCCGCGGCGATGCTGCTCTGGCCGCCGCGGCCGCGGCTCGAACTGCGCCCCGCGGCTGCACGGGCCTTCGGCGCCATTGCCGACCTGCTCCAGTCCGAGCTGGACGGGGCGGCGTCGCTTGTGGATCGCATCGCCCAGTCAGACGAAGCCGTCGCCTCGCTCCGGCAGCGCTTCGTGGCCACGCCATACCGTCCGACGGGACCGACCAGTTCGGCCGAGGCGCTCGCCTTCCTCGTCGACGAGCTCGACTGGCTCCGATCGATCGTCGTCCGGCGAGCCCGGGCCGGCGACGACGTCTGCCCTGGGGAGAACCGCGAAACCGTGGCCGCGGCCATCTCCGTGCTGCGGGCGGGCGCGGCGAGGCTGAACGGTGGCGATGAGCGCCCAGACCTGGAACGGCTGGTGCGGGCCCGCGAATCCGGCATCGAGGCGTTGCTGCGCAACGTTCGCGACTTGCCTGCCAATCGCGACGAGACGGTGCTCGCAGCGGCGCTCGAGCCCTCGTTCCGGGGCCACCAGCTCTCCTACGCGGCCTGGGAGGTCGGCGCGAACGCGATGCTCGCGACGGGCGCGGCCGCGCCCGAGGCCGAGGGCGGCATGCGGTGGCGCGCGTCCGGCCCGATCGCGGCGGCCAGGCTGCTCGCCCAGCAGGCGCGCGCGCGCTCGGTCTGGTTCCAGAACAGCGTGCGAGGAGCAGTGGGCCTGACGATCGCCGTCTACGTCGCGCAGCGAGCATCGCTCCAGCACGCGTTCTGGGTCGTGCTCGGGACACTGTCGGTCCTGCGGTCGAACGCACTCGGCACGGGCGCGACGATCCTCCAGGCGGTCGCTGGCACCGCGGTCGGCATCGTCGTCGGCGGCGGCCTGATCGTCTTGATCGGGTCCAATCACGGGCTGCTGTGGGCCGCGCTCCCGGTGGCGGTGCTGCTCGCCGCCTACGCCCCGCGCGCGATCTCGTTCGCCGCTGGACAGGCCGGCTTCACGGTCGTCCTGCTCGTGCTGTTCAACATCATCCAGCCGACCGGTTGGAAGGTGGGGCTGGTGCGCGTGGAGGACGTGGCGATCGGGTTCGGGATCAGCCTGGCCGTCGGACTCCTGTTCTGGCCGCGGGGCGCCAGAGCGGCGCTGCGCGACAGCGTCGCGGACGCCTACGCCGCGAGCGCCGATTACATGGCGGCGTCCGCGACCTCGAGCGACGTTGGGGTCGTGAGGACTACATCGCGAGCGGCGGCCCGCCGGCTCGACGACACCTACCGGCAGTTCCTCGCGGAGCGCGGACACGAGCTCCTCGACATGAGCAGCGTGGGAACGCTCGTGAACGGGTCGACCCGCGTGCGGCTGGCCGCCCACTCGCTCGTGACGATGGCCGCGGAGACGGGGGCCTGGGATCGCAGCGAAGGCCTCGACCACCAGGCGTCGGCGCTGCGCACGTGGTACCTCGAGCTCGCCGAGGCGATCAGGCGCGCGGAGCCGGCGCCGCCGGCGCAACGAGGCGACGTCGGTGGCGAGGAAGAGACGCTGCGCCACCTCGACGAAGCCGTCGCGGACGGCGACAGGGACCGGATCCGCGCGGCGCTCGGGGCGGCACTGGCGAGCGAGCACATGGCCGGCCTCCGCGAGTCAGAAGCCCGCCTGGCCCGCGCACTCGACGGGTTGACCGCCGAACGCACTCGCGTCGTGGGAACGGCCGCGGTAGTCAGCCCAGGGTGAGCTCCAAGCTCGCGGCGGGCTGCGGCATTCGCCCTCATGCGCCGAGCGCGGCGCCCACCTTGACGACGACGTAGATGAGCCCACCGACTCCGAGCGCACGGCGTACCCAGTTCGCGCCGCCTGTCAGCTCCTCCCACGCCCACGCCGCGAGACCGGCGTAGAACGCAGCGCGCGCGTAGGAGTGCGCTGAGCCGTCCGTCAGCTGGGCGATGAGCAACCCGCCCAGCGCGACGAGCAGGGGCGCATTCGGGAATTGAGCAAGCGGGAAGCTCGCGGGCCAGCCGCGCTGCCCACGCCGCCAGAGATCCCTGAGCGTCGGGCCGCTGGTCACCCGCGCGACCCTAGCGACCGTCGACGGGTCATCTCCCGAGCACGGGAGTCCTCTCGACCGCGGACCGGCGGCAGTGGGGATACTGCGCGGGGTGTCTGAGGCGCATCCGACTGCGAGGCTGATCCGCGAGTTCCACGAGGCCCAGAATCGCTTCTACGCGGGAGGCGACCAAGAGCAGGTGCGTGCCATGCTCGCGGAGGACGTCGCGTGGCACGTGCCAGGGCGCAGCGCAATCGCTGGCGACTATCGGGGGCGGGATGAGGTCCTGCGCCACTTCGTCGCACGACGCGAGCTGGCGCACGCGACGTTTCGCATCGTCGTGCGCGACGTGCTCGCCGAGGACGATCGTGCCGTGATCTTCGCCGGAGGCCAGGTGCAGCGCGCTGGTCAGACCTCCGCCTGGGAGACCGTGGCGGTCTTCCGCATCGCTGACGACACGATCGCCGAGTGTTGGGTGCTGCCCTATGACCAGTACTCGTTCGACGAGATCTGGTCCCGGGGCGCCCGGCCGCGGTAGCCAGCCTCGCAAGGAATGAACCACGATGACCCTCAAGCACACGATTTTGAGCAGGCGGAAGCTCACCGCGTCCATCGCCGCCGGCGTCGCGGCGATTGCGCTCGCGACCGGTGGATACGCGATCGCCAACTCGGGTTCGAGCACCAGCGCGGGTTCGAGCAGCGGCGCGAACGCGGCGACCGCGGGGAAGGTGATCCCGTTCCACCGCGGCCAACCGAGCCCGGCCACGAAGGTCGGTCAGGTCCCGGCGAACTTCAGTCCCGGGACGGGCACGATCGTCACCGGAACAGCGGCGAATAAGGCCAAGGCCGCTGCGCTGGCAGCCTACCCCGGAGGCACCGTGAACCGTGTCGTGCTGCTGAGCAACGGCGAGTACAACGTCCACATGATCGGCGTCAACTGGCCGCACCACGTCTTCGTCAACACGAGCTTCAAGGCCGTCGGCGCCGAGTAGACCACGCCGGTCCTGCCAGCGCGCTGGACTGAATCGCGTGACCGGTTCGGCGTATCCTCAGGGTGTGGGCTCGACGCGGGTCGTGCGCCATATCCGGGCGCCGCGGACCGCGGTGTATCGGGCGCTGCTGGACGCTCGCTCGATCGAGGCTTGGAGGGTGCCGGCAGGCATGACGTGCGTCGTCCATGAACTGGATGCTCGCGAAGGCGGTTCGTTTCGCATCTCGCTGACGTATGACGAGCCGACGGCGAGGGGCAAGACCACGGCGCACACCGATACGTATCGCGGCCATTTCGCACGACTGGTCCCCGGCAAGCAGGTCGTAGAGGTGCTCGAGTTCGAGGCGACGAACCCCGACCTGCGGGGCGAGATGACGATCCAGACGACGCTCGTAGACGCGGACGGCGGGACCGACGTAATCGTCGTGCACGAGAGAATCCCCGATGGCGTCTCCGCCGCCGACAACGAGCTCGGCACGCGGATGGCCCTGGACAATCTCGCCGCGCTCGTCGAGTCCGGTAGGTGATTCCCCCGCGTCGCTGACGTCGGCCCGCCGCGACCGCACACCCATCACCGCCGCGGCGGCATCCGGGGACTAGTTCAGGCCCAGGGTCGGAGTCCTTGTGGGGCGGTCGGTGGAGGGGTCGGCGCGTACGCGGTCGCGGCCGGCGTCTTTGGCGTGGTACATGGCGAGGTCGGCGTTGCGCAGCACGTGTAGGGGGTCGAGGGCCAGGCCGGGGCCGAAGTGCGCGATGCCGATGCTGATGGTGATCCGCATGGAGCGGGCGAGCCCGGTGACGGCGCCCTGGCGGCGCAGCTTGTCCAGTAGCGCCGCGGCCAGCGCGGCTGCCTGTTGCTGGTCGGCGCGGGGGAGCAGGACGGCGAACTCGTCGCCGCCCAGGCGCCCCACGATGTCGGTGTGGCGTATGCGCTCGCGCAGCAGCGCTCCTACTCGTGCGAGCGCCTGGTCGCCGATCGCGTGACCGAAGGTGTCGTTGATCGCCTTGAAGTGGTCCACGTCGATGATCAGCAGCGCGCCCTGGCCGCCGTAGCGGCGGCTGTAGGCGATCCATCGCTCGAGCTCCTCGGTGAAGCGCCGGCGGTTGAAGACGCCGGTGACGGCGTCGTGGTCGGCCAGGACCCGCAACCGGCCCTCGGCGCGCCGGCGTTCGGTGGTCAGCGCGGACGCCACCAGGGCGGTTACGGTGGCCACCGCGACGAACAGCTGCGCGCGCAGCAGCTCGGCATCCGAGGAGCCGCCGATGAACGGGCCTTTCCCGTGGGCGGTCATCCACACGGCGACAGCCGAGACGATCAGCCCGGCCAGAGCCGTCCCGGGCTGGCGGAAGCGAAGTGCGACGCAAAGGAGGATCGGAATCACGACGTAGGCGAACGAGACGCGGTTGGAGAAGGCGATCACCGTCCCGCCGATCAGCACCGCCGCCAAGGCTGCGGCCTCGACCCGAATCCACGATCGACGCTCCAGAGCGGGACGCGACGCGAAGATCAGCAATGCCGGCGCGACGACCAGGTCGCCCCCCATGTCTCCGAGCCACCACACCCGCCATGTCGCAAGGACCTGTCCAGCGGGGACCAGCCCGGCGGTCCACAGGCTCGTCACCCCGACCGTGGCGCTGATCACGGTGCTGAGCAGCCCGGCGTAGAACACGAGCGAGACAACATCGCGGACTCGCTCGAGCGAAGGCTGAAACCCCGCCACGCGGCGCAGCAAGAACACACCGACGAGCGCCTCCAGGGTGTTGCCGGCGGCGATCGCCGCATCGCTTCCGAGCGGCCCGGCGGTGGTGATGTTGGCCAGGAGGGCCCCTGCCGCGACCGCCGGCCACATCCGATAGCCCCAGAGGAACACCGCGGCCAGCGCCAGCCCCGTGGGCGGCCAGATCGAGGTCACGCTCTGGTTGGCGAACGCCAACGCCAGCCCCGCCTTGGCCGCGCCGAAGTACAGCGCGCACACCACCGCCAACCGCACCCAGTACCCGCCCCGGACAGCGGTACCGGTCCGCCAACCCTCCCAGCTCGTACGGGCATCGGCAACGATTGCGCGCCATTCCCACTGTCGCGCTGGGACCTTGCACCTCATGGCCCCGCCCGACGTTAGGCCGACATCGTCAATGCCACAAGGAAACTCAAACGATCGTCCAACCCCCACTCCGCCCCCAAGCTCCGGCCAGAGCGCGCCACCGGACACATAACCCGCGGGAGAGCGTGCGATTTGTGG
>VAXS01000192.1 GCA_005883255.1 Actinomycetota bacterium
GACGGCGGCGAATGCGGCCAGCGCGCGGTCCAGGACCGCCCGCTCGTGGCTGGCCATCACGCTGGTCCGCAGCAGCGCGCCGCCCGGTGGGACGGCCGGGTGGAGCGCCACGTTCACGTAGACGCCGGCGTCGTAGAGCGCCCGCCAGAGCAGGACCGCCTTCCAGTCGTCGCCCACCAGGACGGGCACGATCGGGGTGACGGTGCGGCTTCCGTCGGGCAGGCGGGCCGGCTCGACCACGTGCAGCCCGAGCTCCCGCAGACCCCGGTGCAGGTAGGCGGCGTTCTCCAGCACGCGGGCGAACAGGCCGGGGCCCTCGGCGGAGCGGCAGATCCGCACCGCGGCCAGGGCCGCGCCCACCGCCGCCGGCACCGCGGCCGCGGTGAACAGGAAGGGGCGAGAGGCGATCCGCAGGTACTCGACCACCTCCGCCGGGCCGGCGATGAACCCTCCGCACGAGGCCAGCGACTTGGAGAACGTGCCCATCCGCAGGTCGACGCGGTCCTCGACGCCCAGCAGCTCGCTGCTGCCGGCCCCCCGCGCTCCCAGGACGCCCACCGCGTGGGCCTCGTCCACCATCAGCCGGGCGCCGAAGCGCGCGCAGCGCTCGGCGATCTCCGGCAGCGGGGCCACGTCGCCCTCCATCGAGAACACGCCGTCCACCACCACCAGGACGCCCCCTCCGTCGCCCGCCGCCCGCTCCAGCGTGCGCTCGAGCCTGTCCAGCCGGTTGTGGCGGAACGGGCGCAGCTTGGCGCGCGAGAGGATCGCGCCGTCCAGGATCGAGGCGTGGTCGGCCGAGTCGACCACCACGGTGTCGCCGGGCCCCAGGACCGTGCCGATGCAGCCCAGGTTCGCCTGGTGCCCGGTGGTGAACACGATGGCGTCCTCGGTGCCCATCCATTCGGCCAGCTCGCGCTCGAGCTCCAGGTGCGGCCCGATGGTCCCGTTGAGCAGCCGCGAGCCGGTGAGGCCCGTCCCGTAGCGCTCCAGCGCGTCGCGCGCGCCCTGCTTGACCCGCTCGTCGCCGGTGAGCCCCAGGTAGTTGTTGGACCCGAGCATCACCCGCTCGGCGCCCTCCATCTCCACCACCGGCAGGGTGGCCGACTCCAGCAGCCGGAAGTAGGGGAGGACGTCGGCCTCCCGCGCCGCGCGCAGCTGATCCGCGCGCTCGTGACCCCTGACCTTGGCGAAGACGTCGGTGGCGGTCGGCATATACGGTTCGGCGCCCATGGGCCTGGAGATCCGCCCTGTCGCGAGCCGTCGCGATCGCGAGACGTTCATCCGGCTGCCCTGGCGGATCTATCGTAACGAGCCTCACTGGGTCCCCCCGCTGCGCCGGGACGAGCGCCGCCGGCTGGACCCGCGTCGCAACCCGTTCTTCGAGCACGCCGACGCGCGACTGTTCCTGGCCGAGCGCGACGGCGAGCCGGTGGGCCGGATCAGCGCCCAGGTGGACCGCAACTTCAACGCGTTCCAGGGCAACGACTGGGGGCTGTTCGGCTTCTTCGAGTGCGCGGAGGACCCGGAGGCGGCCGGCGCCCTGTTCGACGCGGCCGCAGCCTGGCTGGCCGAGCGGGGGCGCGACCGGATGGTCGGCCCGATGGACTTCACCACCAACGACACCTGCGGCGTGCTGATCGACGGGTACGAGCGCACGCCGGTGATCCTCACGCCGTACTCGCCCCGCTACTACCCCGGGCTGTACGAGGGCGCCGGGCTGTCCAAGGCGATGGACCTGTACATGTGGGACGTCGAGGTCACCGACCGCGAGCGGGTCCATCCCGCGATCTGGAAGGTGTCCCACGAGGTCCAGAGCAAGCACGGGATCGTCTGCCGGCCGCTGCGCAAGCGCGACTTCGAGGCGGAGCTGGCGCGCTTCCTGGAGGTCTACAACGCGGCCTGGGAGCGCAACTGGGGCTTCGTGCCGCTGAGCGACGCCGAGGTCCGTTACTTCGCACGCGAGCTGCGGCCGCTCATCGATCCCAACTGGGCCTACATCGCGGAGAAGGACGGCGAGGTGGTGGGCGCCGCCCTCACGCTCCCCGACTACAACGTGATCCTGCACCGGCTGAACGGGCGGCTGCTGCCGTTCGGCTGGGCGAAGGCGCTGTGGCTGCGGCGGCGGATCGACTGGGTGCGGGTCTTCGCCCTGGGGGTGAAGCCCGACTACCAGCACACGGGGGTGGCCGCCCGCTTCTACGAACTGCACTTCGACGCCGCCGAGCGCACCGGTGTCCGCGGGGCCGAGACCGGCTGGATCCTGGAGACCAACACCGCGATGAACCGGGCGATGGCGGGCATGGGGGGCCGGATCGTCCGCACGTACCGGCTGTACGAGCGGACCTTGCCCCCGGCGTCGTGAGCCGGGGCTAGACTCAGCCCCGATGAGCCAGCGCGACCCCGAGGCGGTGGAGGGCACGGTCGAGCCGTACGCCGGCGACGAGCTGCCGGTGGTGGCCGAGGTGCGGACGCTCGAGCCCGCCCGGGGCGCCGGGAGCCCCGCCGTCCAGGCCGCCGCCGTCGCCGCCACCGGGTTCGTGTGCGGCGCCGCCACCGTGGCCATCGCCCGCCGCCGGGCCGCTCGCCGCGCCCAGCCGGCGCGCCGGCGCCGCGCCCGGGCCAAGGCGGCGGAGCTGGGCGAGGTCGTCGCCAGCCGCTCGTTCCTCGTCGACATCCACTTGCTCAGCCCGCGGGATTGACAGCGCCGGGCGCTTTGAGGGCGGCGTGTTGCGGCGACTGCTCCACGTGGAGGAGGAGCCGGTGCTGGTGGCGGTCGCCCAGCCCGCCGGCGACCGAGTGGCCTTCGCCGCCCGGGCGGGCTCGCGGGCGGCGGCCGAGCACGGGATCGCGCGCATGCGCTTCGCGCTGGGCGTGGACGATGACCTGCGGCCGTTCCACGAGCGCTTCCGCTGGGACCCCCTGATCGGCCCGGCGGTGCGCCGCCAGCCGGGCCGCCGGGTGCGGCGGCGCCCCGAGCCATTCGAGGCGCTGGCCTGGGCGATCACCGAGCAGCTGATCGAGTTCAGCCGGGCGGCGGAGATCCAGCGCCGGCTGGTCGGGCGGCTGGGCCGTCGCTGCCCCCACACCGGACTGCGCGACGTCCCGGCGCCGGCGCGGCTGGCCGGGGTGGCGCCGGCCTGGCTGCAGGCGCTGGACCTCTCCGCGAGCCGGGCGCTGGCGCTGATCCGGGCGGCCCGGGAGGTGGCGGCCGGCCGGATCGACCTGCACGGCGCCGCCCACGAGCGCGCCTGGCGGCGGCTGCGGGCGATCTCCGGCATCGGGCGCTGGACCGTGGAGATGCTCGCGCTGCACGGCCAGGGCCGCTACGACCAAGTGCCCGCCGGCGACCTCCATCTCCTGGAGGCGGTCGGGCGCCTCCGGACCGGCAACCCCTTCGCCCGCGCTTCCGAGGAGGACGTCCGCGAACTGCTGGCCCCCTATCACCCCTGGGGCGGGCTGGCCGCCGGCTACCTGCTGTCCTCGCCCTAGCTCAGATGCCCTGGCCCGCCAGGAACTCGTTGGTGAGCGCGCGCCCCGCGTCCGGCGGGCTCTTCACCAGCTCGTTGTCGAGCATCCAGGCGCCGTAGCGCGTCCACTGCGCCGGGTCCTGCCAGCCGAACGGCTTGCCCCCGGCCGGGAAGAAGGCCGCGAGCGTGGCCCGCACGCTGGCCAGCTGCAGCTTGCGATCGAGGTCGCGGTTGGCGCGCACCAGGTCGTCCACGGCCCTCACCGGATCGCGCCGGGCGAACTCGTAGCCGGCGGCCAGCCCCCGCAGGAAGCGGCGGATCTCCGCGCCGTGGTCGCGCAGCTCGCGCTGGCGGGCCACCAGGATCAGCTCGTCGTAGGAGGGGACGCCCGCACGGTCGACCGGGATCACCACCGGATGCTTGCGCTGCTGGGCCAGCTGCACGCCCTCGTAGTTCCAGAAGCCGCCCAGGGTGGCGTCCACGCGCTTGGAGAGCATCGCCGGGACCAGGTTGAAGCCCACGTTGATCTCGCGCACCGAGTCGGGGTTCACCTTCGCTCGCCGCAGGATCGTGGTCAGGTAGGCGTCCTGGTAGGGGATGCCGGCCGTGCCCACCTTGCGACCCCGCAGGTCGGCCGGCTTGCGCACGCGCTGCGAGCCCAGGGCGATGATCGACGTCAGCGGGCGCTGGACGATCGCGCCCACCGAGACCAGCCGCAGGCCGCGGTCGCGCGCCAGCAGGAGCTCGGGCTCGTAGGAGATCGCCAGGTCGGCCCGCCCGGCGGCCAGGAGCTTGAGCGGGGCGGAGGGGTCGGAGGGTGCGTGCGGGCGGACGTCGAGACCGAGCTTGCGGAACTCGCCGTTGGCCAGCGCCGCGTATAGGCCCACGTGGTCGGCGTTGGGAAAGAAGTCCAGCACGACGTCGAGCGCGTGGGTCCGGGCGGGCCCGGAGGTGGTCTCCTTCTTCTCGCCGCAGCCGGCGGCCAGCGCCACCAGCGCGGACAGGAGGGCGAGGCCGGCGGCGATGCGCTTCACGTGACGTCTCCTTCGGGTCGATGGGCCCAGGGCAAGAGCAGCCGCTCGCCGAGCGCCAGCGCCCCGAACAGGACGATGGCGAACGCCGAGAGCACCGCTACCGCCGCGTAGGCGCGGGCGGTCTCGAACTGGGGGATGGACTGGAGGATCAGGTGGCCGAGGCCATCGCTGGAGCCCGCCTGCTCGGCCAGCACGGCGGCGATCACGGCCACCGCCACCGAGATCTTGGCCCCGTTGAACAGCGAGGGCAGCGCCGCCGGAGCCTCGACGCGCCGGAAGGCCTGCAGGCGCGAGGCGTCCAGCGTCCGCATCAGCTTGCGGTGGTCGGGGTCCACGCGGCCCAGCCCGCCCAGCGCCGTGACCGTCACCGGGAAGAAGCAGATGAGCGCGATGATCACCAGCTTCGGCGCCAGCCCGTAGCCCAGCCACACCACCAGCAGCGGAGCGATGATGACTATCGGTATCGTCTGCGAGGCGACCAGCAGCGGATAGGCGGTGACGCGCAGCGTGCGCGAGAAGTGCAGGGCGATCGCGCAGGCCAGCCCCGCGGCCACCGCCACCGCGATGCCCAGCAGCACCTCGCCGGCCGTGACCGCGAAGTTGTGCCACAGCAGCGAGCGGTCGTCCGCCAGGGCCCGCGCGACCTCGCTGGGCGCCGGCAGCAGGAAGTCGTCGACGCTGCCCAGGCGGGCGTAGGCCTCCCAGGCCCCGAGCAGCACGAGCAGGAGGAGCGCGGGACGCAGCACCCGGCTCATCCCAGCGCCTCCAGCGCCCGCTCGCGCAGCTCCACCACCGCGGGGTCGGTGCGGCGGCGCGGGCGCACCAGCTCCACCCGAAGCTCGGCCACCGCCCGCCCGGGCCGGGGGGACATCACCACCACCCGGTCGGCCAGCACCACCGCCTCCTCCACGTCGTGCGTGACCAGCACCACCGTCCTGGGCTCGCGCCGCAGGGCCGAGTCCAGCCAGGCCTGCGCCTGCTGGCGGGTCAGCGCGTCCAGCGAGGCGAACGGCTCGTCCAGCGCCAGCACGGGCTTGCCCGCCAGGAGCGTGCGCAGGAAGGCCACCCGCTGGCGCATGCCGCCCGACAGCTCGTGGGGCATGGCCATCTCGAACCCGTCCAGCCCCAGCTCGGCGAACAGCGGCCGCGCCCGCTCGCGCGCCTGGCGTCGCGACAGCCGGCGCACCAGGAGCGGCAGCGCCGCGTTGTCCAGCGCGGTGGACCAGGGCAGCAGCAGGTCGCGCTGGGGCATGTACACGGCGGGCTCGCTGGCCACCGTCCCCGCGTCGGGACGCTGCAGGCCGCAGATGAGCTCCAGCAGCGTCGACTTGCCGCAGCCGCTGGGACCGACCACCGCGACCGTCTCTTGCGGCTGCGCCTCCAGCGACATCCCGTCCAGGGCGACGACGGGCCCGCGGCGCGAGGAGTAGACGCGCCGCACGTCGCGCACGCGCACGCCCCGCGCGGCCGCCGCTTCGCGCGGCGCCCCCGTAACGGTTCGAGGCTCCTCCGCGGGAGCCTCGCTTTCGACTGTCATCGCTCCCTTCGCGGGCATTACCCCACAGGTTCGAAGGGTCAGCGCCGGGTCTTCGGAGGCGCTATCTCAGCCGGCTCGCCCGCCAGCCCCCCTGTTTCGCTAGGAAGTCGATCCTAGCGCGGGCCGCGTCAGCGCCTTCACGAAGTCCTCCAGCTGCGAGGTGGTCCAGCACTCGAACGCCTCGCAGTAGCGCTCGTAGGCGGCGATCACCGAGTCCCCGTAGTTCCAGTACAGGCGCGGCTCGGGGTTGAGCCAGAACGTGCGGCCGGCCCGGGCGGTGATGGCGGCGAACAGGTCGGCGCGCGGGTCGCGGCCGTTGGTGCGGGCGTCGCCCAGGACGATCACGGTGGCGCGCGGGTGCAGTTCGTCTTCGATCTGGGCCAGGAACTCCTCCCACACCCGCCCGTAGTCGGTGTAGCCGGACACGTCGGCCACGCCGGCGTCGCGCCCGATCGCCTCGCTCACCGCCTTGAAGTTGCGCTCGCGCTCGAAGATGTCGGTGACCTCGGAGATGCGCTCGATGAACACGAACGAGCGCAGCTTGCGGAAGGCGTCGTGCAGCGCGTGCAGCACCGAGAGGAAGAAGACCGACGCCGACGTCACCGAGGTCGAGACGTCGCAGAGCACGAAGATCTCGGGCCGCCGGGGGCGGACCGGCCGGTGCTTGAGCACGATCGGTACCCCGCCCGTCTGCAGCGAGGCCCGCATCGTGCGCCGCATGTCCACGTGCTGGCGGCGCCGGCGGCCCCGGGCCTGGTGGCCCTGGGTGGCCAGCCGGCGCTTGAGCTGGGTCACGATCCGGTGCACGGCCGCCAGGTCCTGCAGCGGGCCGCTGGGCAGCGCCCGGTCGAGCTCGTTCAGCGGGCGCGAGGGCGGCAGCTTGCGGCTGCGCTCGATCATCGCCCGCTCCAGCTCGCGGCGCAGCTGGGCCTCGAACTCGCGGATGTGGTCGCGCGGCAGCCCGGCGGCGCGGGGATCGTCGGGCGGCAGGTCGGGCTGGGGCTCCGACCGCAGTCCCAGGGCGCGGCGGATCCGCTGCACGTCCACGCCGATCACCCCGGAGCCCTCGCCCTGGCGCCCGAAGGCCGCGATCGCCAGGCGCGCCAGGTCGCGCATCGCGCCGCCGTCGCCCTCGGCCACCGCCGCGGCGATCTGCGCCCGCAGCTGGTCGAGGTCGATCTGGGCGTGGGTGTCGGAGGCGTCGATCCCGCCCTGCTCGCGCACGTCGCGCTCCAGCGCCTCCTCCTCGGCGGCGCGGAAGAAGAAGCGGTCGAAGATCAGCTCGAACACGCGACGGTCCTCCTGCGACTTCGCCAGGGTGGCGGCCAGCGCCTCCCGTACGGACTCGCGCTGCGCCCAGGGGACCTCGGCCAGCGCGTCGAACGCGTCGAGCAGCTCGGCGGTCCCCACGCTCAACCCCTCGGCGCGCAGCTCCTCGGCGAAGGAGAGGATGCGAGCCGCCGTAGGGGAGTCGGGCCCACCCCCGCCGTCCGGCGGGGCCGGGCACCCTGCGTCAGCCGCGCCGGGCATCGGCCAGCCCGCCGAGCTGCACGCCGACCCGCTCGGCCACGGTGTCCAGGTCGGTGCGGTGCTTGACGATGATGCTCATCGTCTCCCGGAAGACGTCGGCGTCCACGTCTTCGGCGCCCAGGAGGAGCAGCGCCCGGGCCCAGTCGATCGACTCGGCGATCGAGGGCGGCTTCTTGAGGTCGAGCTCGCGCACCCGGTGCACCACCTCGACCAGCTTCCGGGCCACGGTGTCGTCCAGCTCGGGCGCGTGCAGGCGCACGATCTGCAGCTCCAGGTCGAGCTCGGGGTAGTCGAGCCACAGGTACAGGCAGCGCCGCTTGAGCGCCTCGGTGAGCTCGCGCGAGTTGTTGGAGGTGAGCACGGCCACCGGGCGCGTGCGCGCCTCGATCCGCCCCAGCTCGGGGACCGAGATCTGGAAGTCGGAGAGCAGCTCGAGCAGCATCGCCTCGAACTCCTGGTCGGTCTTGTCGATCTCGTCGATCAGCAGGACCACCGGCTCCTCGGCGTCGATGGCGGTCATCAGGGGGCGGGGGAGGAGGAACTCCTCGGAGAAGATGTCCTCCTGGACCTGGTCCCAGCCGGTGCCCCGCTCCTCGGTCTGGATCCGCAGCAGCTGCTTGCGGTAGTTCCACTCGTACAGCGCCTTGGCCTCGTCCAGGCCCTCGTAGCACTGCAGGCGCACCAGTCGGCGCTCGAGGTAGCGCGACAGCGCCTTGGCCAGCTCGGTCTTGCCCACGCCGGCCGGGCCCTCCACCAGCACCGGCTTGCCCAGCTTGGCGGCCAGGAACGCCACGAGCGCGGTCGAGTCGCCGGGCAGGTAGCCCACGCCGCGCAGTCCCTCGGCGATCTCCTCGACGGACTGCGGCTCGACGGGCATGGTCAGCGCATTATGCAGGGGCGGTCCGGGATACTCGCCCGCGATGGCGCCCTGGTGCTGGCTGGCGAGCTTCTCGCCCGACGACTTCCCACATCCCGACTTCGGCGCCAGCCCCACTCCGTTCGTGCTTCTCCTGGTGGGCGGGATGGCCGTGGCCATCGTCGGGCACATCTACCGCTCCAAGACGCTGATCGCCCTGGGCATCGGAGCGGCGTTCCTGGGTACGTTCCTGCTGCCCGTGTTCATCTTCATCGGGAGGTCCTAGTTGCCCGAGACGGCCCTCGACGTCAGCAGCTTCAGCAAGGCGCTCATGCTGGGCGAGATCCACGAGGAGCTGGTGTTCCCGTACCCGATCCCCAGCGGCGAGGAGGCCGACAAGGTGCGGGAGCTGGTCACCGCCTTCCGGGACTACGCGGCCGACCACATCGACTCGCGGCGCATCGACGAGGAGGCCTGGATCCCCGACGAGGTCTTCCTCGAGCTGGGGGAGCGGGGCCTGATGGGCCTGTACGTGCCGGAGGAGTACGGCGGCCAGGGGCTGTCGCAGAGCGGCTACGCCCGCGTGTTCGAGGCCATCGGGACCGCCGACGGCTCGCTCACCGTGGCGCTGGGCGTCCACCAGTCGATCGGGATGAAGGGCATCGTCATGTACGGGAGCGACGAGCAGAAGGAGCGGCTCCTGCCCGACCTGGCGGCGGGGCGCAAGCTGGCCGGGTTCGCCCTCACCGAGCCCAACGCCGGCTCCGACGCCTACCACGTCGAGTCGCGGGCGGTGCGCCAGTCCGACGGCTCGTGGGTGCTCAATGGCGAGAAGCGCTTCATCGGCAACGGGGGGCGGGGCTCGGTGTTCTGCGTGTTCGCCCGGGCCGAGCTGGAGGACGGCAAGGACTCCCACATCGCGCTGATCGTGGAGCGGGGCATGGAGGGGTTCGAGGCCGGCGAGCGCTACCAGACCATGGGCCTGCGGGGCAACGACCTCCGGCCCCTGTACTTCCACGACGTCCGGGTCCCGCCGGAGAACGTGCTGGGAGAGCCCGGCGAAGGCTTCCGCATCGCGATGGACGTGCTCAACAACGGGCGCCTGTCGCTGGGCACGGGCTCGGTGGGCCTGGCCAAGAGGCTGGTGGACCTGGCCATCGACCACGTCACCACCCGCCGCCAGTTCGGCCGTCCGCTGGCCGATTTCGACATGGTCGAGGACAAGATCGGGTGGATGGTCTCGTACCTGTTCGGGCTGGAGTCGCTGGCCTACCTGACCACCGGGCTGGTCGACGCCGGCCTCGAGGACTACTCGATCGAGTCGGCGATCGCCAAGGTGATCGGGACCGAGTTCGTCTGGTACCAGGCCAACCGCGCGCTGCAGCTGAAGGGCGGGGAGGGCTACCTGCGCGACGAGCCCTACGAGCGGATCCTGCGCGACATCCGGGTCTTCCCGATCTTCGAGGGCGCCAACGACGTGATGCGCTCCTTCATCGCGCTGTCGGCGCTGAAGCCGCTGGGGGACGAGCTGAAGGTCCTCGCGGACACCGATTTGGCCGATCCCCTGGGGACCCTGGGCGCCTGGGCGTCCTACGTCGGAGGCCGGCTGCGGCGCGAGGTCCGCCCCGACTCGATCTCGCTGGCCCACGAGACGCTGAGCGAGCTGGCCGACCCGGTGGCCGGCCAGGTCAAGCGGCTGCGCTCCGTGGGCGAGTCGGTCCTGCGCGAGCACGGCAGCGGGATCGTGGACCAGGGCATGACCCACAAGCGCCTGGCCGCCGCCCTCTCCGACGTCTACGCCCAGATCGCGGTCCTCTCGCGGGCGACGTCGATCTTCGAGGAGCAGGGGGTCGAGGCCTCGGGCCAGGAACGGTTCATCGCCGATACGTTCTGCCGCCGCGCCGCCCACCGGGTCGAGGTCGAGCTGGACAAGATCGAGCGCAACGACGACGAGCGGATGCACTCGATCGCCCGCCTGGCCTACAAGCGCGGCTCCTACGGCTACGCGCTGTTCGAGGACTAGCCCCAAATACTGGGGTGGGTACCCCAGTGTGAGGGGGTCGGGCGATGCCTACCTTGTGGGAAGGGTGCGCATGGATGCGCGCCCTTCATCTGGAATCAATCATCAGGAGGCGCAGTTGCTCAAGTTCTCCGACGCCCGCCGCTTGGGGCGGTCGCTCACCGGGATCTGCCTGATCGGCGCCCCGGCCCTGTTCCTGATCGCGTCGATCGTCCAGCCGGACACCGACCACAAGAACAAGCTCCGCGAGCTCAATGCGATCGCGGCGCACAAGGGCACGTACCTGGCCAGCGGGCTGTTGTACCTGCTGGCGGGCATCGTGCTGATCGCGGCGGCCATCGGCGTGATCCGGCTGTTCCGCGGCCCCCGCGGCGTGACGCTGGGCCAGATCTCAGGCGCGTTGCTCGTGCTGGGCGGGACCGTGTCGTTCGGCTGGTACGCGCTGGGCGCGGCCGAGTACGAGATGGTCAACCACACCGGCCTCGACCGGACGGCGCTGGCCACGTACCTGCACAAGGCGGACAGCCCGGGGTCGATGGCACCGCTGTTCATCCTGTTCCTGCTCGGGGTGGTGCTGGGCACGATCCTGCTGGCCATCGCCAGCCGTCGTGTCCGGATCGTCCCGATCTGGGCCAGCGTGGCGATCGCCGCGGCCGGAATCCTCGGGTTCTTCGGCAACGGGAAGGGAGTCCAGATCGTCGACTTCGCGATCCTGCTGGTCGGCCTGGGCGCCCTGGGCTGGCGCGCACTCGCCATGTCCGACGAGGAGTGGGAGGCGCCCCGCGAGCGCACGGCGCCCCCGGCGGCGACCCCGCCGCCCACGCCGGCTCCCGCGTCGACGTAGCTCAGCGAGCGGGCCGGCCCCCCCGGATCGGGGGCGGCCGGCCCGCCGCCGAGCTAGCCCATCCCCGGCAGGTGCTGCTGGTCGGACGAGTCCGGCCGGGCGGGGGTGGGACGCTCCGGCGTGGGCGCCTCGGCCTCCTCGGTCGGGGGCTCGCGGCCGGGCATGACCCTGGTCTCGTCCAGGTGCGGGCGCTCCTCCGGGATGTGGACCTCGACGGGCGCCCCGGGTGGCGGCTCCGGTTGGCGGGGACGGAGCGGTGGCTCCGGCCGGTGGGCGGCGCGCACGCGTGCGCCCGTCCAGGCCAGGATGCCCGCGGCGAGCAGGGCGAAGAAGATCCCCCACTGCAGGCCGATGGTGGCGTTGCCGCCGACGCCGGGCTTGTCGAACAGCCGCCAGACGATCAGCAGGGCGGCCCAGCCGCCGGCGACGAGGATGACCG
>VAXS01000017.1 GCA_005883255.1 Actinomycetota bacterium
TGCGCATCCCGCTGGTGCGCCTGGTGGACGGGACCGGCGGCGGCGGGAGCGTCAAGTCACTCGAGCAGATGGGCTTCTCGTACGTCCCTCCGCTGCCCGGCTTCGACCTGGTGGTCCGCAACCTGGCGATCGTCCCGGTGGTGGCGGCGGCGCTGGGGCCGGTGGCGGGGCTGGGGGCCGCCCGGGTCGTGGCCTCGCACTTCTCGGTCATGGTGCGCGGCACCTCGCAGCTGTTCGTCGCCGGGCCGCCGGTGGTGGCGGCGGCCATGGGCGAGTCGCCCGACAAGGAGGAGCTGGGCGGGTCGCGCACGCAGACCCGCGCCGGGGCGGTGGACAACGAGGCGGCCGACGAGGACGACGCGCTCGACCAGCTGCGCCGCTTCCTCTCCTACCTGCCCGACAACGCCTGGGAGGCTCCGCCGGTCGCGGCGGCCGCGGATCCGCCCGACCGCCGCGAGGAGGAGCTGCTGGGGATCGTCCCGCGCGACCGCCGCCGTCCCTACAAGATGCGGCGCGTCCTGCACGCGGTGCTGGACCGGGACTCCGTCTTCGAGGTCGGCCCCCGCCACGGGCGCTCGCTGATCACGGCGCTGGCCCGGCTGGACGGGCGGCCGGTGGGAGTGCTGGCCTCCGATCCCGAGCACTACGGGGGCGGCCTGACCGCCGAGGCGTCCGGCAAGCTGAGCCGCTTCGTGGACCTGTGCGACCAGTTCCACGTCCCGGTGGTCAACTTCGTGGACCAGCCCGGCTTCGTGATCGGCTCCGCCGCGGAGCGCGCAGGGACGATCCGGCACGGAACGCGGGCGCTGTACGCGGTCTACCAGGCCACCGTGCCCTGGGTGTCGGTGCTGGTGCGCAAGGTCTACGGGGTGGCGGGCGCGGGCCACGGCGACGGCTCGCGTCTGAACCTGCGCTTCGCCTGGCCCTCGGGCGACTGGGGCTCGCTTCCGGTGGAGGGCGGGATCGAGGCGGCCTACCGGCGCGAGCTGGAGGCGGCCACCGACCCCGCCGCGCTACGCGCCGACATAGAGGCGCGGCTGAACGCGGTCCGGTCCCCGTTTCGCACCGCCGAGCGCTTCTCGGTCGAGGAGATCATCGACCCGCGCGACACCCGCCCGCTGCTGTGCGACTGGGCGGCCCGGGCGCACGAGCTGGTGCGGCACGAGCTGCCCGCGGGTCCGAAGGCGCGAGGACCGCGGCCGTGAGCGCGGCCCCGGCGATCCGGGTCCTGCTGGTGGAGGACCACGAGCTCTACCGCCAGGGGCTGGACGAGATGCTGCGGGGCGAGGGGTTCGCGGTCGTGGGCCAGGCGGGCCGGGGGGACGACGGCGTGGCCCTGGCACTGCGGGCCCGTCCCGACGTGGTGGTGATGGACCTCAACCTGCCGGGTCTGCCCGGGGCCGAGGCCACCCGCCGGATCGTCGCGGAGGCGCCCGAGGTCCGCGTGCTGGTCCTGACGATCTCCACGGGCTCGGTCGAGCTGCTCGACGCCCTGCTCGCGGGCGCGCGCGGGTACCTGGTCAAGGGGGCTCCGCTGGCCGACCTGGCGCGCGGGGTGCGGGCTGTGGCCGCCGGTGAGCTCCTGCTGGGACGCACGGTGGCCGACGAGGTGCTGGACCGGGTGCGCCGCGGCAGCCCGGGAGGCGCCCGGCCGCCCGGCATCGGGGACCTCTCGGAACGCGAGCGCGACGTGCTGCGGCTGATGGCCGCCGGGCGCGACAACACCGAAATCGCCGGCGAGCTGCAGGTCGGCCTGACCACGGTCAAGCACCACGTCTCCAACGTCCTGGACAAGCTCGGCGTCGAGAACCGCATCCAGGCGGCGGTCGCGGCCGTGCGCGATGGCCTGGTCTGAGCCGTTCAGCGTGTGAACGAAAAACGGGCCGGATGGACACTGGCGCCCCAGCCCGCGCGCCGTACGCTTGTCGGAGCGACCTCATTCTCCGATGACCACCCGCGTCCTCCCAGACTTCGAGCGGCGCGTCCACGACGCGCTGACGGCCGAGCAGCCTTCGCTGCGCCCGCTCGAGGACCTCATCACCGACGGCTGCGCGGCGGCGCTGCACCTGGAGACCGAGCTGGCGCGGCTGGATCGCCGGCGCGAGGCGCTGCTGGACCGGATGGGCCAGGACCCCGGCGCCGCCCGCGAGGCGCTGGAGCTGTCCGAGCGCGGACGCGAGGACCACGACGACCTCGACCGGGTCCGCGAGCTGCTCAGGGAGCTCATGCACCTGCGGGCGCGCACGCGCCTGCGCCAGTTCCTGGCCCAGTCCTAGGCGCCTAGCGCTGGGCGACGGCCACGGGAAGGACCGCGTCCAGCCGGGTCCCCGCGCCCGGGCTGGAGGCGATCAGCAACCGGCCGCCCAGAGCCTCGGCCCGCTGCCGCATGCTGGTGAGGCCGAAGCCGCCGGCCCCGCGGATCGAGTCGGGCTCGAACCCGGCGCCGTCGTCGGCCACGCTCACCCGGACCTGGTCGGAGACCGCCACCGCCACGTCCACGGTGGCCGCCTCGCCGTGCCGGACCGCGTTGGCCACGCCCTCCTGGACGATCCGCACCACCGCCTGGCGCACCGGCGCCGGCAGCGGCACCGCGTCGTCGACGTCGAGGCGCAGGCAGGCGCCCCCGCGCTCGGCCACCTCGGCCGCGACGTAGGCCAGGGCGGCGCTCAGCGGCCGGTCCTCTGGGTCGTTGAGCGCGTCGATCAGCGCGCGGGACTCGCTGGCCGCGCGTTCCGCCGCCCGCCTCAGCGCGGCCAGCTCGGAGGCGCGCGCCTGGCCGGCCTCGACGCGCTCGCCCACGGTGGCGATGAACGCCACCTCCTGCGCCAAGCCGTCGTGGAGGTCGCGCGCCACGCGCTGGCGCTCGTCGGCCCGGGCGCTGGCGGCCAGGCCGCGCTGGTAGGCGGCGATCTCGCGTCCCTCGCCCACCAGCAGCAGCAGGTAGAAGCCGATCCGCAGAACGTCGCCCAGCGAGATCCACGACCCGAACGACGACGGGAGCAGGAAGTAGTCCAGGCGGGCGATCCCCGCCAGCGCCGCGCCGAGCGTGAACCAGACCAGCAGCTCGTCGTCGGTGCGCCGGACCCGCCGCGCCAGTCCCAGCGCGGCCACGCCGAACCCGACGGCCGTGGCCAGCTGGACACCGAGCAGGAGGGGGGGAGCGTCGAGCAGGGCCGAGCCGGCCGGGGAGCGGGCGACGTAGACGCTGCTCGAGGGAGCGATCGCCGCCACCGCCCCGAGCCCGGCCAGCGCGCCCGCGACGAGCAGCGCGGCCCGCCACCGGGCGCCGCGCGGAGAGCTCACGCGCTCGGAGCCGGAGAATGCGCCCGCCGCCAGCAGGGCGGTGGCGACCAGTGTGCCTCCGGCGCTTCC
>VAXS01000193.1 GCA_005883255.1 Actinomycetota bacterium
TCGCCGGCGGCATCATCGTGGCGTACACCGGGTTTCGCATGGTGACCGCGAGCGAGGAGTTCGTCGCGGAGGCGGCCACCGGGAACGTGGCCTTCTCGCCGCTGGGCATCCCGCTGCTGGCTGGTCCGGGCGCGATGGCGGCGCTGTTGGGCGTGGAGAGTCGCGAGGTCGACACCGGGCTGGCCCTGGCCGGCACGATCCTCGGGGTCGTCCTCATCTGCGCGGTGGTCTACGTTTGCCTGCGCTCCGGAGAGCTCATCGCCCGCCGCCTCGGTCCCGGCGGCGTCAGCGCCCTCAACCTGGTCTTCGGCCTCCTGGTGCTCGCGATCGGGGTGGAGCTGATCGTGCACGGCATCGTCGACCACGGCGCGGTGGTCAAGGCCAGCACACGCTGACTCGGCGAGCCCGGCCGCCGAAAGGCCCGAGGGGGAGGCGAGACAGGATCCGAGGCCACCCCGGAATCGCTGCCTATACTTGGCGGACCCGTCGAGGAGCGGTCCGCGTGCAGGAGATGGTCATCTACGGCGTGAGCTTCGACATGGTCGGCAAGCAGCCGATCGTGCTGTTGAAGACCGTCGACTCCAACAAGTTCCTGCCCATCTGGATCGGGCATCCGGAGGCTGCGGCGATCCTCATGAAGCTCCAGGGAGCGAGCACGCCGCGGCCGATGACCCACGATCTGGTGTCGGAGATGCTCACCGAGCTCGACGTCAACTGCACCCGCGTGGCCGTGACCGAGCTGCGCGAGAACACGTTCTACGCCTCCATCACGCTGAGCGTGAACGGCCGCGAGCTCGAGATCGACTCGCGGCCCAGCGACGCGCTCGCGCTGGCGGTTCGCTCCGGCGCGCCGATCTTCGCCGCCGAGGACGTCATCGCCGAGTCGGCGATCGAGTTCGAGCACGAGGTCGAGGACACCGAGGAGGTCGTCGAGAAGTTCAAGGACTTCCTCGAGAACGTCAATCCTGAGGACTTCTCGACCAGCGAGGAAGAGGAGGAGTAGGCCCGCGGCTCAGGCGGCGGCGCCGGCGCGGGCCAGCGCCAGGTCGAGCACCCGGGCCACGAACGCGTCGAATGCCAGCCCCTGGGCGTCGGCCGCCTGGGGGAGCAGGCTGGTCTCGGTCAGGCCGGGGATCGCGTTGGCCTCCAGGACGGTGAGCTCGCCGGTGGCGGCGTCGCGCATGAGGTCGACCCGGGCGAAGCCGAAGCAGCCGAACAGGCGGTAGACGTCGAGCGCCAGCCGCTGGGCCTCGGCGGCGACGTCCGCCGGCAGGTCGGCCGGGCACACGAAGTCGGTGCGCCCGATCTCGTAGCGCGCCTCGAAGTCGTAGAAGTCCTCCTCGCGGGGGAAACTTCACCCCGAGCGCCGAGCCCTGGCCGGCGGGCTTGACCACGATCGGGAACTCGAGCCGCTCCTCCATCTCCGGCAGCGCGCCCGCCGCGCCCAGCTCCTTGAACGCGGTCTCGTTGAACGAGTAGAAGTCGGGCGTGGGGATGCCGGCGTCGCGCATCAGGTGCTTGGCCAGCACCTTGTCCATGCAGCGGATGCAGGCCGAGACGCCCGACGCCGTGTAGGGGATGCCCAGCAGCTCCAGGAGCTCCTGGACCGTGCCGTCCTCGCCGTCGCGGCCGTGCAGCGCCACAAACGCCACGTCGGGAGCCACCTCGCGCAGGCGCGCGACCAGGTCGGCGCCCACGTCGATCGCGGTCACGTCATGTCCCAGCCGCTCCAGCGCGTCCTGCACCCGCGCGCCGGAGCGCAGCGACACCTGGCGCTCCAGGGAGCGCCCGCCTTCGAGCACCGCGACCCGGCTCATCCGCCGCCGGCGCCGCGCCCGCGGTCGCGGGCGCCGGGCGGGGGCAGCCGCAGCACCTCGGCCAGCCCCGGATCGGGCGCCCGTGGCGCGGGCGGCGGCGGAGCCGGGGCGGCGCGCTCGGCCGCCTGACCGGCGCCGGTGAGCGTCCCGTAGAGCCCGACCTGCTCGCGCACCACCTTGCCGATGCGCCGCACGCCCTCGCGGATCTCGTCCTCGCCGACGCCCGAGAAGTTCAGCCGCAGCGACGACCCGCCCCGGCCGTCGAGGAAGGCCGCGCGCCCGGGGACGAAGGCCACGTTCTCCTGCAGCGCCCGCGCCAGCAGGTCGGTGGTGTCGATGTACTCGGGCAGCGTGGCCCACACGAACAGTCCGCCGGCGGGATGCGTCCACTCGGCCTCGCGGGGCAGGTGATCGGCCAGCGCGTCGAGCATCGTGTCGCGCCGGCGCCGGTAGATCTCCGTCAGCGAGCGCAGGTACCCGTCCCAGTGGCCCGACTCGAAGTAGGCGGCCACGAAGTGCTGCGTCATGGCCGACGAGCACAGGTCGGCGGACTGCTTCCCCAGGTTCATCTTGTCGAGCACCGGCCGGGGCGCCACCGCCCAGCCCAGCCGGACGCCCGGAGACAGGATCTTCGAGAACGTGCCCAGGTAGATCACGAACTCGCCGCCGTCCAGCTCCCGCAGCGTCGGGAGGGGGTCGCCCTCGTAGCGCAACAGGCCGTACGGGTTGTCCTCCAGCACCAGCAGCTCGCGCTCGGCGGCGATCCGCACCAGGCGCTCGCGCCGGGGCACCGAGAGCGTCACCCCCGCCGGGTTCTGGAAGGTGGGCACGGTGTAGACGAACTTGGGCCGGCGGCCCTCGGCCTCCAGGCGGTCCAGGGCCTGCTCCAGCTCGTCCACGCGCATCCCGTCGGCGTCCATCTCGATCTGCACGACGTGCGCCTGGTAGGCGGAGAAGGTGGGGACCGCGCCCGGGTAGGTGGGCGCCTCGGCCACCACCACGTCGCCGGGGTCGATCAGCGTCTTGCACACCAGGTCGATCACCTGCTGGCCGCCCGTGGTGACCAGCACGTCCCCCGCGTCCACGCCCTCGATGCCCTCGGCCGCCATCACGTCCACGATCCGGCGCTTGAGGACCTCCAGGCCCTCGGTGGGCGAGTACTGCAGCGCCCGGGCGCACGACTCGGTGGCCACCTGCTGCATGAGCGCGGCGTAGCTGTCGGGCGGGAACGTGGACGTGTCGGGCATGCCGCCGGCCAGCGAGATCACGTCGTCGCGCTCGGTGATCGCCATCAGGTCGCGCATCGCCGAGGACTTCATGACCTTGGTCCGCTCGGCGAAGAGCGCGGCGTAGCGCTCCAGGTCGCGGCTGGTCGACCGGGGCATGGCGCCTCGTTCGCTCCGCGCCCCGGGGTTCCTGTGGCCGGTGCCCTCGTCGTCTATCGTCATGCCGCCCGAGAACGCTACATGCACACGTTCCTCACCATCTCGCAGGGGATCGGGCTGGCGGCGGCCTGCGGGATCCGCCCGTTCCTCCCGGCGGTGCTCGCGGGCGGGCTGGCCGCCTCCGACACCGGCCTCGACTTCGACGGCACCGACTTCGCCTTCCTGGAGTCCACCGCGTTCCTGATCGCGCTGGTGGTGGCCCTGGCTGCCACGCTGGGCTACGAGCGCCGCCGCCCCGGCGCCTTCCAAGCGGGGCCGTTGGCCGCGGCCCTGGCGGGCGTGGCCATCGGCCTGGGCGCGCTGGAGTTCGCGGGCTCGCTGGCCGACGAGGGCCATCCGGCGTGGGCCGGGATCGTCGGGGGCCTGATCTGCGCCGGCGTGGCGCAGGCGGCCGCCCGGGGCGTGTTCGCCGGCGCCGCCCGGCGGCTGGACCCCGAGGCCCGGGCCGCGGTTCCGGTGTACGAGGAGCTGGTGGCCGTCGTGGTGGCCGGGCTGGCCATCGGGGTGCCGCCGGTCTCGCTGTTCGTGGTGGCGGGGCTGGCCTTCCTGCTCGTCCGCAACCGCCAGCGCGGCGAACGCAAGTATGCCGGCCTGCGGATCCTGCGATGAGCGGAGCGAAGCGGAGCGGCGACGGCCGGCCTCCGCGGCTCGTGCTCGCGGTGATCGACGGCCTGCGCGGGGCCCGACCGCCACCGGGTACCGGGGATGAACTGGTACCACCGGGGCGAGGGCCGCTACGTCGAGTACGGGTCCAGCTTCTCGGCCTCGCGCGCCTTCGGGCTGCACCGCTCGCTGACCGACACGATCTACAACCTCAACCACGACCACCTCTCCCGCCAGACGCCCACCGTGTTCGAGCGCCTGGACGACGCCGGTCTGCGCACGGCCGGGACCACCTTCCTCATCTACCGGGGGCGCCATCGCATCCCGCCCACCGGCGAGACGGCGCTGGCCCGCCTGGTCAACGCCACCGTGTTCCGCCACGCCGTGTACGGCCCCCGCGAGCTGTTCTACGCCGACCTGTTCGCCACCCGGCGCACCGGCTGCCGCTCGCAGCTGGGGCTGCCCGGCGCCCGCGACGCGCACGCCGGGTGCGTGGGCGCCTACCTGGTCGAGCACGACCTGTTCGACTTCCTGCTGCTCTCGCTGCCCGACAACGACACCCACTCCCACCGCCGCGGGCCCGAGGCGCAGCTGGAGTCGGCCGAGCTCGCCGACCTCCAGCTGCAGCGCCTGGCCGACGCCGCCGGCGGCCTCGATGAGTTCCTCGAGCGCCACGCGCTGGTGGTGATGGCCGACCACGCCCACTCGCTGGTGGAGGAGCGCGTCTCGCTGCACGAGGCGTTCGCCGACGCCCGCGTCCTCCTCCCCCTCGACCCGCACCCCGAGGAGGCCGAGCTGGCCGTGTGCCCGGCCCAGCGCTCCGCGATGCTCTATGCGCTCGACGGCGAGCGCCAGGAGGAGCTGGTGGCCGGGGCCATCGCCACGGCGGCCGGGCTCGAGGGCGTCGACCTCGTGCTCTGGCGCGAGGGCGACATGGGCGTCATTCGCTCGCCGCGGGGCGAGCTGCGGTTCGCGCCCGGCGGCCCGGCGGCCGACGCGCGCGGGCGCCGGTGGCGCGTCGAGGGCCAGCTCGAGACCCTCGCCGGCCGGGCAGAGGGCGGCGTGTTCCGCAGCGACGAGTACCCGGACGCGCTGGCCCGGGCCTGGTCGGCCCTCACCTGCCCGAACTCGGGCGAGGTGCTGCTGTCGGCGGCGCCCGGCTACGAGTTCATCGACTGGGGCGGTGCGGATCACGTCGGCGCGGGCAGCCACGGCTCGCTGCATCGCGACGACTCGCTCGGCCCGCTGGCCTGGTGGGGTTGCGAGCCCGACCGCCGCGACCCGGACCTCCACTGGACGCTGGAGGACGTCCTCCCCATGGTGCTCGGGCATTTCCGGGCATAGGACCGCCGGTCCGCTACCCTGGCCCCGATGCGTGACGAGGCAGCGCCCGTCCAGCTCGGCCTCCACGTGCGGGTGCGCCACGGCCTGCGCCGGCCCCACAACTGGCTGCAGCTCGTGCGCTTCACGTGCGTGGGCGCCAGCGGCTACGCCATCAACCTCGCGGTCTTCGCCGCGTGCGTCCACCTGCTCGGGATCGACTACCGGGTGTCGGCGGCCATCGCGTTCCTGGTGGCGGTGACCAACAACTTCCTCCTCAACCGGCACTGGACGTTCCAGGCGCGGCACGGGCACGCCGGCTTCCAGGCCGCGCGCTTCTTCGCCGTCAGCCTGGCGGCCTTCGCCTTCAACCTGGTGTTCCTCCTGCTGCTGGTGGACAGCTTCGACGTCGCCAAGGTGCCGGCGCAGGCGGTGGCGATCGTGATCGCCACCCCGATCTCGTTCCTCGGCAACAAGCTCTGGAGCTTCCGCGGGTGAGGCGGGCCGCGGCGCTCGGTGCCGCGTCCCTCTTCCTCGCCGCGCTTGCCGCCGCCCCCGCCCAGGGAGCGAGCGACCTGACCTTCCCGCCCACGCAGGACCGCCCCCCACCGGGGCACGTGCGCTCGGCTCGCCAGGTGCTGTCGATCGCCAACACGGTCCCCAAGGTCCGGGCGATCCTCCCGCACCACAGGGGCTGGACGGAGACGGCCTACCTGAAGGGGCCCGCCCGCTGGCAGGTCTCGTGGTTCGACCCGGAGCACAAGGGGAAGCCGCGCAAGGAGATCGCCCAGGTCATCGTCGACGACCGCACGGGAAGCGTGGTGGAGGCCTGGACGGGCTTCCAGGTGGCCTGGACTATGGCCCGGGGCTATCCAGGCGCCTTCGGGCGCAAGGCGGACGCGCTCTACGTCTGGATCCCGCTGTGCGTGCTGTTCCTGGTCCCGTTCGTCGATCCCCGCCGGCCGCTGCGCCTGCTGCACCTGGACCTGCTGGTGCTGCTGGGCTTCTCGGTCTCGCTGGCGTTCTTCAACCACGGGCAGATCGGGGTGTCGGTGCCGCTGGCGTATCCGTTCCTGGGCTACCTGCTGGTCCGCCTGCTGGCGGCGGCGCGCCCCCGCGCACGCGCGCCCGATCCGGTACGGCTGCTGGTGCCCGCCGGTTGGCTGGCGGTGGCGCTGGTGTTCCTGGTCGCCTACGTGCCCTTCGAGCAGGCCCTCCCGTGGAGCGGGCACTGGGACGACCTGCCGGCGGCTCACGCCGCCACCGTGTTCTTCGACCTCGCCTGCCTGCTGCTGCTGTGGTTCCTGGGCTGGCGGATCCGGGGTCCCACGCTGGGCATCGCGCTGGCCTACGCCTGGGCCGCGTACCCCTTCACGCTGTTCGCGCTGTGCTCCAACAGCAACGACACGCTGGTCGCGGCGCTGGTGCTAGCCATGCTGGCGGTGGCCACCAGCGCGCCCGCGCGGGGGGCGCTGGCCGCCTTCGCCGGGCTGACCAAGTTCGCGCCGCTGGCGCTGGCGCCGCTGCTCGCCACCTACCGGGCCGGCCGCCGCGACATCGCCGTCTTCGTCGCGGCCTTCGCCGCCATGGCCGCCCTCGTGCTCGTGCCGGTGTTCCTCCAGGGCGACCTGCGGCTGTTCTGGGACCGCACCGTCGGCTTCCAGGAGACCCGCGGCTCGCCGTTCTCGATCTACGGGCTGGTGGGCGGCCTGGGCACGCTGCAGGCGGCGGTCAAGATCGGCGCGATCGCGCTGGCGCTGGCGGTGGCCCTGGTGCCCCGCCGGCGCGACCTGGTGACGCTGGCGGCGCTGGCCGGCGCCGTGCTGGTCGCCGTCCAGCTGGGCATCACCCACTGGTTCTACCTCTACCTGGTGTGGTTCTTCCCGCTGGCGATGATCGCCCTGCTGGGCCGGCGACTGGAGAACCGCGCGCCGCGCGGAGCTACGGCTGGCGGGGAGCGGGCACCAGCACCTGCTCGATCGAGTCAGCCCGTAGCGGCGTAGACGCCCCGATCGCCACCGCGTTGAGCCACGGGTCCTCCTCGGAGGTCTCGAACCGGGTGGGCATCTGGGTGACCAGCGCCCGCAGCGCCTGGTCGCGGCGGACGCCTATGACGCCCCCCCGCGGGCCGGTCATGCCCACGTCGGTGATGTAGGCGGTCCCGCCCGGCAGGACCCGGGCGTCGGCGGTGGGCACGTGGGTGTGCGTCCCCACCACGGCGGTCACCCGGCCGTCCAGGTACCAGCCCATCCCGATCTTCTCGCTGGTGGCCTCGGCGTGCATGTCCACCAGCACGTGGTCCACCTGGCCCTCCAGCCGGTCCAGCGCGGAGTCGGCCTCCGGGAAGGCCGCCCGCGCCGCCTTCATGTACAGATTCCCGGAGAGGTTGATCACGCCCAGCCGGACGCCGTCGCGCTCCACCACGCACGTCCCCCGGCCGGGCTGGCTGCGCAGGAAGTTGGCCGGGCGCACGATGGCCGGGTGCTCGTCCAGGTAGGGGTAGATCTCGGCGTGCTTGTACGTGTGGTTGCCCAGCGTGATCGCGTCCGCTCCCTGGGCGAACAGCTCGTCCGCCACCCGGGGCGTGATGCCCACCCCGCCGGCGGCGTTCTCCCCGTTGACCACCACGAAGTCGGGCGCGTGGCGCTCGCGCAGCTCCGGCAGCAGCGCCCGCAGCGTGCGCCGGCCCACGCTGCCCACCACGTCGCCCACGAACAGGATCTTCACGCCGGGCCTCGAACGGGCCCGGATGACCTACCCTGAAGCCCAGGAGCAAGTGGCGTGATGCTGGTGTTCCTGGTCGCGACGGTGATCGCGCTGATCCTCAGCCCGCTGGTAAAGCGGGTGCAGCACCCGCTGGGCGCCGAGCGGGTGCGGCTGCCCAGGGGCATCGCGGTGCTGGGCGTGTACCTCGGCTTCTTCCTGGTGGTGGCCGGCGCGGGCGTGCTGCTGGCGAACCCGATCACCAACCAGGTGCGCACGCTGCAGCGCGACGTGCCCGGGCTGGTGAAGTCGGCCAACGGCTCCCTGGCCGACCTCCAGCGCTGGCTCGACCACCGGGGCATCAAGGTCAAGATCAAGAGCCAGGGCGAGACCGCGCTGCAGACCCTCCAGAAGAAGGTGGTCTCGAGCTCGGGCAGCCTCATCTCGTTCGGCCAGGACCTCCTCAAGCGGGTGGTCGAGACCGGCTTCGGGCTGATCCTGATCATCGTCATCTCGGTGTACATGCTCCTGTACGCGGACCGAATAGGCCGCCTGGTGCGGTCGGCGATGCCGCCGGGCGACGGCACTCCCGACGACGACTACTCCCTGCGCGTGCAGCGCGCGGTCAGCTCGTACGTCCGCGGGCAGATCCTGTTCTCGGTGATCATGGGCACGACCGCCGGGGTGGCGATGTGGCTGCTGGGCGTCAGCGGCGTGTTCCCCGACGGGAGCCGGTACGCGCTGTTCTTCGGGATCTTCTTCGGGCTCATGGAGCTCGTCCCCTACATCGGCCCGGTGCTGGGGGCGATCCCGCCGATCCTGGTGGCGCTGTTCTCGGACCCGATCAGCGCGGTGTGGGTGACCATCACCTTCGTGGCCATCCAGCAGGTGGAGGGCCACGTGGTCGCGCCCCAGGTGTTCGGGCACTCGCTGCGGATCAACCCGCTGCTGGTGATCTTCGCGCTGCTGATCGGCGGCGAGCTGTACGGGATCCTGGGCGCGTTCATCGCGCTGCCCCTGGCGGCGGTCGCGCGCGAGACCGTGGTCTACCTGCGCCGCCACCTGGTGCTGGAGCCGTGGCCGCGGGTGTGGCCGACGCCAGCGCCGGCCGGGGGCGGCGAGCTGGCGGGCGCGGACGTCGGTATCGCAGAGCGCGCGGTCGCCCTCTCCGCGAGCGCGCTCACCCGCCGCTTCGGCGAGCGCACGGCGCTGCGCGACGTCAGCTTCGAGCTCCACGAGGGCGAGCTGCTGGCGATCATCGGTCCCAACGGCGCCGGGAAGACCACGCTGCTGTCGATCCTGGCCGGGATCCTGCGCGCCGACTCCGGCGCGGTCTCGCTGCCGGCGGGCGGACTGGGCTGGGTGCCCCAGCAGCCGGCGATCTACTCCAAGCTCTCGGTGGCCGAGAACCTGCGGCTGTTCGCCCGGCTGGAGCGGGTGCCCGACCCGGAGGTCGCCGTGGCCCGCATGCTGGAGCAGGCCGGCCTGGCCGACCGCGCCGACAGCGAGCTGGGGGAGCTGTCCGGCGGCAACCGGCAGCGCGTGAACATCGCGGTGGGGCTGCTGGCCGAGCCTGCCGTCCTGCCGCTGGACGAGCCCTCCACCGCGCTCGATCCCCGGCAGCGCGAGCGCCTGTGGGAGTTCGTGGGCGCGCTCACCGAGGGCGGGACCAGCGTCGTCTACTCGACCCACATCGTGCAGGAGGCCGAGCGCTACGCCGACCGCGTGCTGGTGCTGGCCGACGGCGAGCTGCTGTTCGGGGGCACCCCGCGCGAGCTGGAGCTGGCGGCGGGAGCGTCGGGGCTGGACTTCGAGGCCGCCTTCGTGCGCTTCCTGCGCGAGCGCGGGCACTGAGTCGCCCGTGCGCTGGCTGTTCCTCAAGGACCTGCAGATCCTGCGCCGCTCGCCGCTGCTGGTGGCGCTGCTCATCGTCTACCCGATCGTGGTGGCGCTGCTGCTGGGCTTCGCGCTCTCGCGCGGGCCGGAGAAGCCCAAGGTGGCGTTCCTCAACGAGGTTCCGCCCAACGCGAGCAAGTTCCAGGTCGGCGGCACCAAGATCGACGCCTCCAAGTACTCGAGCCAGCTGTTCAAGTCGGTCGACCCGGTGACGGTCCACTCGCGCCGGGAGGCGCTCGACAAGGTCCGTTCGGGCGACGCGCTCGCCGCTCTGATCATCCCGCCGGACGTGATCGAGAAGCTCTCCACCGGGCTGCAGAGCGCGCGGGTGGAGGTGATCTACAACCAGGAGGACCCGGTCAAGGGCAACTACGTCAACCAGATCATCACCGCTCGCCTGGCGGACGCCAACGCCGCCCTCTCGGACGAGTTCCGCCGGATCGCGGTGGAGGACATCCGGCTGCTGCTGAACGGCGGCCAGTTCGACCTGCTGGGGCGCACGCTGGACATCCTCGGCCTGCGCCGGACCGAGGCGCTGCTGACCGCCGCCCTGGGCACGCTGCCGCGCCGGGCGCCGCAGCGCCCGCCGCTGGAGCGGGTCAAGAGCTTCGCCGGCCTGGCCGTCTCCAACCTCGACCTGGCCACCGACGTGCTGGGCACGGTGAGCCAGCCCGTGCGGGTCAAGCGCACGGCGCTCAACGGCGCGCACACTCCGCTCTCGTCGTTTGCGGCGGCGGTCGCGGCCACGGTGTCGCTCATGTTCGTCACGGTCCTGCTGGCCTCGGGGATGCTGGCCCTGGAGCGCGAGGAGAACGCCTTCGGCCGCCTGGTGCGGGGGCTGGTGTCGCGCGCCGGCCTGCTGGCGGAGAAGATCGGGCTCTCGGCGGCCTGCGCGTTCGTGGTGGCGGTGGCCATGACCTGCGGGATCGGGGCGTTCGTCAGCCTCCACTGGAGCCGCTTCCCGCTGTGGCTCGTGGCGCTGGCGCTGGGCGCGCTGGCCTTCGGCGCGCTGGGCGTGGCCATCGGCGGGGTCGCGCGGGAGGTGCGGGCGGCCTCGCTGCTGGCCTTCCTGCTCTCGCTGCCGATCGCGTTCCTGGCGCTGGTGCCCAGCGGCGCGGTCTCGGGCGGGCTCTACGACCTGATCCGCGTGGTCTCGGCCCTGTTCCCGTTCAAGGCCACGCTGCAGGCGATGGACAACGCGCTCAACGACACCGGCCAGAGCCTGGCGGGGCCGCTGTTCCATCTGGTCGGGCTCACCGCGGGCTTCGGCGTGCTGGCCCGGCTGGCCCTGCGGCGCTTCGACTGACCGCGGGCCAGCCGCCAGTATCCTCAGGGCGATGGCCTTTCCGCACACGCGCCTGCGGCGCCTGCGCCAGAGCGGGGTGCTGCGCGACCTGGTCCGCGAGACCGAGCTGCGCGCCTCCCAGCTCGTCTACCCGCTGTTCGTGGAGCACGGGCTGGACCGCCGGACGCCGATCGAGTCGATGCCGGGCGTCGACCGGCTGTCGATCAACCACGCGGTCGAGGAGGCGGCGGAGGCGGCCGGGCTGGGCGTCCCGGCGGTGCTCCTGTTCGGGATCCCCGCGGCCAAGGACGACGAGGGCTCCGGCGCCTGGGACGACGAGGGCGTGGTCCAGCTCGCGACCCGCGCGATCAAGGAGGCGCTGCCCGACCTGCTGGTGATCACCGACGTGTGCCTGTGCGAGTACACCACCCACGGGCACTGCGGCCGGCTGCGCGACGACGGCTCGGTCGACAACGACTCCAGCCTGGAGCTGCTGGCCCGCACCGCCGTCTCGCAGGCCCGGGCCGGCGCCGACGTGGTCGCGCCCAGCGACATGATGGACGGCCGCGTGGGCGCGCTGCGGGCCGAGCTGGACGCCGAGGGCCTGGCCGACACGCCGATCCTGTCCTACTCGGCGAAGTTCGCCTCCGCCTTCTACGGCCCGTTCCGCGAGGCGGCGGACTCGACGCCCGCCTTCGGCGACCGGCGCGCCTACCAGATGGATCCCGCCAACGCCCGCGAGGCGGTGCGCGAGGCCCTCCTCGACGTCGAGGAGGGCGCGGACATGGTCATGGTCAAGCCGGCGCTGCCCTACCTGGACGTGGTCCGGGCGGTGCGCGAGGCCACGCTCGTGCCGGTGTGCGCCTACAACGTGAGCGGCGAGTACGCGATGGTCAAGGCGGCCGCGGCCGCCGGGTACCTGGACGAGCGGGCCGGCGTGCTGGAGGCGCTCACGGGCATCCGCCGCGCCGGCGCCGACGTGATAGTCACCTACCACGCCAAGGATGTGGCCCGGTGGCTGCGCTGAGCGGCGCCCAGCCCAAGGTCCGCGCGCGCAAGGGCGGGGCAGCCATCGCCCTGGACGAGCTGGATCGCCGACTCCTCAACCTCATGCAGAGCCGCTTCCCGCTCCGGCCCCGTCCCTACGCGGCGGTGGCGGCCGAGGCGGAGATCTCCGAGGACGAGACGCTGGCGCGGGTGGAGCGGCTGGTGCGCGAGCGGATCATCCGCGAGGTCACCCCCATCTACGACACCCGGGCACTGGGCTACCAGTCGATGCTGGTGGCGGCGAAGGTGGACGCCGAGCACCCGCAGCGGGCGGCGGCCATCGTCAACTCGCACCCGGGCGTGTCGCACAACTACCTGCGCACCCACGACTTCAACCTGTGGTTCACGGTCGCCGTGGAGCCCGACTCGGCACTGGGGCTGGACGGCACCCTGGAGGTGCTGCAGCGCCTGACCGGCGCCGAGTCGATCCGCCAGCTGCCCACGCTCAAGCTGTTCAAGATCCGGATGGACCTGGAGATGGAGAAGGGCACCGCCGCCCTGGCGGCGGCGGCCCAGGCGGTGGAGCCGGCCGAGCTCGAGCCCCAGCCCTACGACGACTTCGACGTGGCGGTCATCCGCGCCACCCAGGGCCACCAGCCGATCGTGGCCGAGCCCTACGCCGAGCCCGCGGCCCGGCTGGGCCTGCCAGTGGACCGCCTGCTCGAGCACCTGGAGGGGATGCGCGAGCGGCGGCTGCTCCGGCGGGTGGCCGCGATCCTGTTCCACCGTCGCGCCGGCTTCTCGGCCAACGGGATGGGCGTGTGGAACGTGCCCGGCGAGCGCATCCCGGAGCTCGGTCCCCGGATGGCCTCTGTGCGAGGCATCTCGCACTGCTACCAGCGCCCCACCTACCCGGACTGGCCCTACTCGGTCTTCACCATGGCCCACGGTCGCTCGAAGGAGGAGTGCGATGCGATCCTCGACTCGATCGCCGAGCTCACCGGCATCGAGGAGCGGGCCACGCTGTACTCGTCCACGGAGTACAAGAAGGTGCGGCTCCTGTACTTCACCGACGACTACCGGCGCTGGGAAGCCGAGCACGCCTCCGCCTAGGCGTGGCGGGCGGCGCGCGTTCGCGGGAGTTGTACCGGCGCGCGCTGCGCGTGCTGCCGGGCGGCGTGAACTCGCCGGTCCGCGCGATGCGGGCGATCGGGCGCGACCCGGTGTTCGTCGAGCGGGCGGCGGGATCGGAGCTGGTCGACGTGGACGGAAACGCGTACGTGGACTGGGTGTGCTCGTGGGGGCCGCTGATCCTGGGCCACGCCCATCCGGACGTGCTCGCGGCCGTGGGCGAGGCGGCCGCGCGCGGGACCAGCTTCGGCGCGCCCACGGCCGGCGAGGTCGAGCTGGCGGAGGAGGTGGCCCACCGGGTGCCGTCGGTGGAGATGCTGCGGATGACCTCCTCCGGGACCGAGGCGGCGATGACCGCGGTTCGGCTGGCGCGGGCGGTCACCGGCCGCGAGGCGATCGTCAAGTTCGCCGGCGCCTACCACGGACACGTGGACGGCCTGCTGGCGGAGGCGGGGTCGGGGCTGGCCACCCAGGGGATCCCGGCCAGCCCCGGCGTGCCGGCGGCCGCGGCGGCCGCCACGATCGTCGTCCCCTGGAACGACGCCGGCGCCGTGGCGGCGGCGGTGGACGAGCACGAGGTGGCGGCGATCCTGGCCGAGCCCTACCCGGCCAACATGGGGCTGGTGCCGCCGGGGGAGGGGTTCCTGGAGCAGCTGCGCGCGTCCGCCGACCGCGCCGGCGCGTTGCTGGTCTTCGACGAGGTGATCAGCGGGTTCCGCGTGGCGCCGGGCGGCGCGCAGGAGCTGGCGGGCGTGGCGCCGGACCTGACGATCCTGGGGAAGGTCCTGGGTGGCGGGCTGCCGGCGGCGGCCCTGGGCGGCCGGCGCGCGCTGCTGGAGCGCCTGGCCCCGGCCGGCGACGTCTACCAGGCGGGCACGCTGTCGGGCAACCCGCTGGCGGTCGCCGCCGGGCTGGCCACGCTGCGGCGGCTGGACGAGGACGCCTACGCGCGGCTGGCCGCCACCACGCGCGCCCTGGCCGACGGACTCCGCGAGGTCGCGGGCGAGCGCCCGGTGCAGGTGGCGGCCGAGACCGGCCTGCTCACCGTGTTCTTCTCCGCCGACCCGGTGCGCGACTGGACGGGCGCCGCCGCCTGCGACCGCGAGGCCTACGGCGCCTGGTGCCGGGGACTGCTCGACCGCGGCGTCTACGCCCCGCCGTCCCAGTTCGAGGCCTGGTTCCCGTCGCTGGCGCACACCACCGAGGACGTGGAGACGACGGTCGCGGCGGCGGCCGAGGCCTTCGCGGAGGCGGCGTGAGCGCCCTCCTCGACCGACTCGGGGTGGAGCTGCCCATCGTGCAGGCCGGGATGGGTGGGGGCATCGCGCGGCACGAGCTCGCGGCCGCCGTGTCCGAGGCCGGCGGGCTGGGCACGCTGGGAATCCTTCCCGCCGACCGACTCGCCGCCGAGCTGCGGGCTGCCCGAGAGCGCACGCGACGACCGGTGGCGGTCAACCTGCTCCTGCCCTTTGCGCGCGCCGCGCACTGGTCTGTGGCGGCGGAGGCCGACGCCGTGGTCACGTTCTGGGGGCGGCCCCGGCGGCGCGTCGCCGGAGTGTGGCTGCACCAGTGCGGCTCGGTGCGCGAGGCCCTGGCCGCGCACCGGGCGGGCGCCGACGGCGTCATCGTGCAGGGAATGGAGGCGGGCGGCCACGTGCGCGGGACCCATCCCGCCCTCGGCCTGCTCGAGCAGGCCCGCGCCACGCTGCCCGCCGGCTACCCGATCCTGCTCGCCGGCGGGCTGGCCGACGCGGCCGACGTGGAGCGGGCGCTGGCCGCCGGGGCGGATGCCGCCGTCCTGGGCACGCGCTTCCTGACGAGCGACGAGAGCCGTGCGCACCCGGCCTACAAGGCGCGGGTCGGCGAGTCCGAGGAGACGGTCCTCACCGAGCTGTTCGGGCTGGGCTGGCCGGCTCCGCATCGCGTGCTGCGCAACGCGGCGACCGACCGCTGGCTGTCCGGCCGCGATCCGCGCGGGCCGCGCGGGATCCGCGCGCTGAACCGGGTGACCGCTCCCCTCGCCCGCCGGCTGCCGCCGCTCGATCCGGGCCGCTTCCAGCGCCCTGACCGCCCGCTCCTCTCACCCCAGCCGCCCACCGACGACGGCCCCTCGAGCCTTCTCGACTCCGGACCCCTCTATGCCGGGGAGACGGCCGGCCGCATCCACGACGTCCGCCCGGCCGCCGACCTCGTGCGCGACCTGTCGGGGGTGGGCGCCGCACGATGACCGACGTTCTCGCCCGCCTGGCCGTCGTCCTCCGGGAGGAGGGGGGACTTCCGGCCGGCTCCGTCGTCGAGCCTCGCCCCGACGCCGAGCGGCGCTTCGGCCCGCTCGCGGCCTCCGGGCCCCGCGCCGCCGCCCAGCCCGACGACTACGCCCTGCTGGTGGAGGCCATCCGCGAGGGCTACCTCCTGCACTACGCGGCCGGCCGCGTCGTGGCCCCCGGCGACTCCGACCTGGCCCTCCTGGCCGGCGACCGCCTGTACGCCCTGGGCCTCGCCCGGCTGGCCCGCCTGGGCGACCTGGACGCGGTGACCGAGCTGGCGGACGTCATCGGCCTGGCCGCGCAGGCGCACACCGCCGGCAACCCCGACGTGGCCGAGGCCGCCTGGGAGGCGGGCGCGGGGGCCGTCGGATGGGGGTCGTCGCCCGCTCACGCCGCCGCCAAGTCACGGGCGCGCACCGCCGATCCCGGCGCGGCCGCCGCCCTGCGCGCCGCGGCGCGCGAGCTGGTCGAGGCCGCGCCCTCCGGCGCCTGACCGGCTTGTGCCTTCCGTCTCCATGTTGACGGTAAGGTTCCGCGCCCAGTTCAATCCGGCGTCCTCAGACCGTGCCGAATCGCCGCCGCGCAGCCAAGTCTCCGTACACCGCCGACCGGAACATCCCCGGGGCGTTCGAGGGCGAGACCGTCACGCGCCGGCGGTTCATGACCGGCAGCGTCCAGGTCTTCGGCGGCATCGCCGCGGCCGCGATCGGCCTCCCCACGCTCGGCTTCGCCCTCGGCCCGGTGTTCGAGCGCGAGAAGTCGCACTGGGAAGACGTCGGCGCCGCGGCCGACTTCCCCGACAACACCTACATCCCCAAGGTCGTCACCACCACGCCGGGAGTGGGCGAGGTGGGCAAGACCACGGTCTACGTCCGGCGCCACAACCTGCAGATCGACGGCCCGGTCCGCGACAGCTTCGACCAGTACGTGGCGATCTCCAACCGCTGCGCGCACGTCGGCTGCCCCGTGCGCTACTTCGAGGCCTCCCAGCGCTTCATCTGCCCCTGCCACGGCGGCGTCTACGACTTCCGCGGCGCCCGCGTGGGCGGTCCGCCGGTGCGGCCGCTCGACCGCTTCTACACGCGGGTCCTGAACGGCCGCCTCCAGGTCGGCCCGCGCTTCAGCGTCAACTCCGAGCTGCGGCGCTTCTCGCCACGGGACCCGGGCGAGCCCCTGGACGGCATCGGCCAATACCTGTACCCGCGCCGCTTCTCGACGCCGGAGCTGCACCGATGAGGATCAAGCTCCCCAACCCGATCCCGGACAAGCTGCGGCCGCGACCCCGCCGGCCCGGCGACGGCAACGGCAACGGCCGGCTCACTCCGACCCAGGCCACCATCGAGGCCAGCAAGGACGCCGGGATCAGCGTCGTCGACTGGCTGGACGAGCGCACCTCGCTCTCCGGGGCCGGGCGCTGGGCGCTGTTCCGCAAGGTCCCCAAGGGCACCAACTGGTTCTACACGCTGGGCTCGGCCACGCTGTTCGCCTTCCTCTCGCAGGCGGTGACCGGCGTCTTCCTGGCCATGTACTACCGGCCCGACGCCACCAGCGGCGCGTACGAGTCGATCCGCCACATCAACGACGAGGTCTTCCTCGGCGAGTTCGTGCACGGGATGCACAAGTGGGGCTCGACGGTGATGGTCGTCCTCGTCTTCCTGCACATGGCGCGCACCTTCTTCTTCGGCGCCTACAAGTACCCGCGCGAGCTGAACTGGGTCATCGGGGTGACGCTGCTGATCCTCACCCTGATGATGGCCTTCACCGGCTACCTGCTCCCGTTCGACCAGCGCTCGTACTGGGCCTCGGTGGTGGCGGTGAACATCAACGGGACGGGCCCGTTCATCGGGCCCTACCTGTCGGACTTCCTGCGCGCCGGACCGGAGTTCGGGGCCACCACGCTCTCGCGCTTCTACTCGATCCACATGCTGCTGCTCCCCGGCGCGATCGCCGCGCTGATCGGCGCCCACCTGTACCTGGTGACGAAGCTCGGGACCACGGCGCCGCCCTGGTCGAAAGCCGAGAAGCGGTCCGAGCTGCGCGAGACGGAGGCCTAGCGCGCGATGAATCGCCAGCAGAAGGAGGAGTACCTCCGCGAGTACTCGATCCTGAAGGCGCAGGGCAAGCCGTTCTTCCCCTACGCGGTGGCCAAGGACGCGGCGATGGCCGCGATCGTCCTGGTGGTGATCATGCTCCTGTCGGTGGTCCTGGGCGCCGAGCTGGGTCCCAAGGCGGACGGCACCACCACCACCTACGTGCCCCGCCCGGAGTGGTACTTCTTCTTCCTCTTCGAGCTGCTGCGGGTGATCAAGCCGCCCTCGCTGGTCCCGCTGGCCACCATCGGGATCCCCACGCTGGCGATGATCCTGCTGATCCTGCTGCCGTTCTACGACCGCGGGCCGGAGCGGCGGCCGGAGCGCCGCCCGATCGCCACCACCGCCGGCGTGTTCACGATCGTGGCCATCGCCTACCTGACCTACGCGGGCGCGCAGGCGGGCGCGCCCACGCGGATCGACATGAAGGCGCCGGGGGACCTCCGCGG